>JADFJG010000027.1:29574-34749 GCA_022566265.1 Pseudomonadota bacterium
CCTCGCGGTCAAGCAGTATCCCTGCTGCGGCAGCACCCATTCGGCGATCGACGCCATGCTCGAGATCGTGCGCGAGCGGGATCTCACGCCCGGCAACGTCGAAAAGATCGCCTCGCTCACCCATACACGCCGCCTCGTGCACACCAACCGTCCGGACCCCCGAAGTCCGCTCGAGGCCAAGTTCTCCCTGCAATACTGCCTGGCGCGCGCCGTCATCGACGGCAAGATCGTGCTCGAGCATTTCGAGGGCGACGCCTACCTCGATGGCGAAACCCGGGCGTTGATGGCGCTGATCCACGCCCGGCCCCATGACGAGAGCAACCATTTCGGCGCCAGGGTCACGGTCACGACCAAGGATGGCGAGAGTTACACTAAGGAGACCCCCTATGCGCTGGGCCGGGGGCCCGACAATCCCATGCCGGGGGAACTGTTGCGGGCGAAGTTCGAGAACTGCGCCGGGCGGGCGCTTTCGGCGGACCGGGTCGCCCGTCTCTATGGGGCGTTCCAGGATTTCGAGAATCTCCGCGCCATCGGCGATCTGACCGCGATCATGGCGGCGCCCGTCGCCGCCCAGCCGGCGGCGGAATAGCCGGCGATCCCATCGCGCCTGGCTCCGGCACTTCCGGCGCCGGTGGGACCCCATCTCCCCCGGCCCCAGGGCCAGGGGGACAATACCAATCTCCGACCAGGGAAGACGCAAGCATGAATGCCATCGATGAGGCCCGCTCCGCCGATGTCATCGTCGTCGGCGCCGGCAACGCCGCCAGCACCGCCGCCTTGACGGTCCATGAACAGGGCGCCAAGGCGGTGATGCTCGAAAGCGCCCATTTCGAGGCCCGCGGCGGCAATTCCCATTACACCGGAGGCGCCTACCGCTTCGCCCACAACGGCATCGAGGACCTGCTGAAGATCTCTCCCGACATCACCGAGGAGGAGCGCGAGACGATCGATTTCGGTACCTATACGGAGGACCAGTATTTCGACGACATGGCGCGGATGAGCCAGTACCGCGCCGATCCGGACATGATCGAGCTCCTGGTGCGCCAGAGCTTCGACGCGGCGTTGTGGATGCGCCGGCAAGGGGTGCGCTTCCAGCCCAGCCTCGGCCGCCAGGCCTTCAAGGTCGACGGCAAGTTCCGGTTCTGGGGCGGGCTGACGCTACAGATCTGGGGCGGCGGCCCGCAACTCGTCGCCACCCTCCACGCCAAGGCGGAGAAGGCCGGCATCCCGGTGCTTTACGAGACGCCGGTAGTGGCCTTGCTCCATGACGCCGGCGGCGTGCACGGGGTGCGCGTCAATCACCAGGGCGAGAGCTACGATCTCAAGGCCAAGTCGGTGGTCCTTGCGTGTGGCGGCTTCGAGGCCAATGCCGAGATGCGGGCGCGCTATCTCGGTCCGGGCTGGGACCTGGCCAAGGTGCGGGGAACGCGCTTCAACACCGGCAAGGGCATTAGCATGGCGCTCGATATCGGCGCCATGCCCTACGGCCACTGGTCGGGATGCCATGCCGTGGCCTGGGACCTCAACGCGCCGCCGTTCGGCGATCTCACCGTCGGCGACCGCTTCCAGAAGCACAACGTCCCCTTCTGCATCATGGTCAACGCCAAGGGCGAGCGCTTCCGCGACGAAGGCTCCGATTTCCACAGCTACACCTATGCGCGCTACGGCGGCGAGATCCTCCGCCAGCCCGGCATGTTCGCCTGGCAGGTGTTCGACCACAAGGTGGTCCATCTGTTGCGCGACGAATACCGCATCCGTCAGATCACCAAGGCCAAGGCCGACACCATCGAGGAGTTGGCGCAGATGCTCGAGGGCGTCGATGCCCCACGCTTCCTCGACACCGTGGCCGAGTTCAATGGCGCCGTGAAGACGGACATCCCCTTCGATCCCAACGTCAAGGACGGGCGGGGCACCGAGGGTCTCGCCATCGACAAGACCAACTGGGCCAATACCATCGATAGCCCGCCGTTCGAGGCCTACGCCGTCACCGCCGGCGTCACCTTCACCTTCGGCGGCCTCAAGGTCAGCACCAAGGCCGAGGTCGAGGACACCGCCGGCAATCCCATACCGGGCCTGTTCGGCGCCGGAGAACTGGTCGGCGGCCTTTACTACAACAACTACGCCAGCGGCACCGGGCTGGTGGCGGGCTCGGTTTTCGGCCGGATCGCCGGCAGACAAGCCGCGGTGTTCGCCCGCGGCTGATTCCGGGGCGCCAAGTTCGACGAAGTCCTGTTCAGTGGGACGCCTTGCGGCTCTGTTCGGCGATCCGCCTTTCGGCCGCCGCCAGTTGGTCGGGGCTGAGGCGGCGCTTGACTATCGGCCGGCGCCCCTTGGCCGCGACGACACCTTTCTTGTCCGCCAGGCTGAGGAGGACGTAGGCCTCGACGTCGTCGCGCTCGACCCCGGCGCCTTCCATGTACATGATGCCGAGGCGGGCCTGGGCGCGGGGATGGCCGTTTTCGGCGGCCTTGCGCAACCAGCCGGTGGCCTTGGCGAAGTCGACCTTGGATCCGAGGCCTCTCCGGTACATCAGGCCCAACTGGTACTGGGCCTGCGCCAGGCCCTGCTCCGCCGCCAGGGTGACGAGGCGAAGGGCCTCTTCATAGTCGCGCTTGACCCCCTTGCCGTCGTAGTACTTCATGCCGAGCTCGTAGCGGCCCCTTGCATCGCCGAGATTGGCGGCAAGCTGGTACCAGGTGACGGCGCGGGCGAAGTCGGGCGGCACCCGGTCGCCGTACTCATAGAGCCACCCGAGACGGACCTGCGCCACCGCGTCGCCTTGGTTCGCCGCCGCTTCCAATTGCCTGATCTCCGGCGTGATCTCGGCCATCGCCGCCGTGACCAGGAAGGTCGGCGCGAAAAAGGTCAGGAACAGGATAGCGAGGCAGGCGGGGACCGCGCCCGGAGGCGGGTGGCGGAAACTACTTATTCTCATCGCGCTCCGCCAGATAATCTTCGGTGGTGCGCGGCAGCGGGCGCGGCTTCGACGCCATGGGAGCGGCTACGTTGAACTGGTCGATGACGCGGCAGTCGGAGCACATGCGCAACCGGTTAAGCGCTTTCTCATCGCCGGCGAACATCGAGTGGTTCGCCAACCGCTCGATGGTCTTTTCGATCGACGATTTGCCGCCGAACGGCTTGCCGCAGGAGACGCATTCGAACGGCTCCTCCTCCTTGATCAAAACCTCGGTTCTCGCCGCTTCGGTGAAGTTGAACCGCGCCTCCAGCGAAATCACCGATTCCGGACAGGTGTTGCGGCACAGACCGCATTGGATGCAGGCCTGTTCGGAGAAACGCAACATCGGGGTGTCCGGATTGTCGATCAAGGCCCCCGTCGGGCAGGCGCCGACACAAGCGAGGCACAATGTACAACCCTCGGTCTCGACGTTGACGGTTCCGAAGGGCGCGCCTTGGGGCAGGGCCAACACGTCCTTGGCCTCGGGCGCGTTGTCGTGGAGGTGGCGGAGCGCCAAGGTGATCAAGGTCCGCTTGCCGCCCATGGGCAGGAAGTCGGCGGCGGGCATCGGCGATACCGCCGCGAGCCCGTAGAGCTGGTCCGATACCGCTTCCGGGTCCTCGGCGTCGATGAGATCGATGCGCCCGGACCCATAACCGAGACCCGTCAGCGCCGCTTCCATAAGCCCGATTTGTTGCTTGAGGCCGTCGATCTCGCCGCTGTTTCGCGGGCTGGTCAACAGCAACAGACGCTCGGCGCCGAAGGCGAAGGCGGTGCTGAGGAAATCGAAGCCGATCTGGGTCACCTCGTTGATGGCGAAGGGCAGCACCCGGGCCGGCAGGCCGCGCCCGAAACGGCCCATCATGTTGATCATCTCGTCGCCACGGTGAACGTCGTGCACCAGGAGGACGGGACGCTTGCCGCCGGCATCGCGGTAGGCGCCGAGCAAGGTGCGCAGGCGCTGGAAGACGGCCTCGCCCGGCGGGGCGGCGTAACTCGCGGCGCCGGTCGGGCAGACACTGGCGCAGTTGCCGCAGCCGGCGCAGATATACTGATCGATGGCGACGACATCGCCGTTGGGCGATATGGCGGATGTCGGGCAGTTGTCCAGGCACCGGGTGCAACCGGTGACGCCGCTGCGCGAATGGGCGCAGAGATTGGCATCGAAGTTCACATAGATCGGTTTCTCGAACTCGCCGATCTGATCGGTGATTTCGAACAGTGCCTTTTGCACCGCCGCCGGATTGCCCGGATCCGGCCTGAAATAGCCGTCGCGCTTTTCCGGCGCCGGAAACAGCGGCTCTCGGCCCGAGATGTCGAGGATGATGTCGTAGCTGAACTCGACGCCGTCCTTGGAGATATCGAACTCGAGGCTGCTCCGCGACGAAGGGCGCGGTGGCGCCCAACCGTCGACGGTGACCTGGTAAGCGCCGAAATGACCCCTGGCATCCCTGATCACGCCCTTGAACAGGGCGACGTCGGTGACGCTTGGCGGCAACATGTCATCGGCGCGCGCCAGCAACACGGTCGCGTCCAGGCGGCTCGAGAGTTGCTTGGCCGCCGCAATCGCGCTCTCGTCGCGGCCGTAAACCAGCACCCTGCCTTCGGAAACCAGGGTCGAGGTGCGGGTCTCGGGGATGTCGAGCGCCGCTTCGGCGATCAACGCCGCGATTTTCGCCGTCGCCCCCTTGGCCTCCGCCGACCAGCCCGCGCGCTCGCGGATATTGGTGAAAGTGAGGTCCGTCCCGTGTTGGCCCTCATCGACGGTCTCGGAAAAGAGCGGCGCTTCCTGGGTGCAGCAGACGATCAGGCGATCGCCCTTCGCCGCCGCATTCTCGAAATTGGCGATCTCGGCACGGCAGAGCTGCCGGTGGATATGGATGTCCTCGCCCCACGCCTTGGCCAACGCCTTGGCGTCCAGCGGCATGGTGCCTTCACAATTGCAGACCAGGAGTTTCTTGCTTTTTTGTGCCATGATGACCGGTGCGCGTGGTGCCTTCACCCCTCTTCCGAAATTTTGAACGTCGCCAGACTACTAGACTATAGGTGGAGCCCCTGGTGCTTTCCATCCCAAAGTGCTCGTTGTTCACTCACCAAAATCACTTTCTGTTGTTATATTACCTTATAATGACCGAGATTAGCATGCTGGCCGTCGCCGGCCAACCATGCCCGCCCGCGCCTGTTGCGCGCACCCGGCGGTAACGGCTAATATCGGCCTT
>JADFJG010000131.1 GCA_022566265.1 Pseudomonadota bacterium
TGCGATCCCCCTTGGGACGAACCTCGAAGATGACTGCGTACATGGCGATCCCTCCTTGAACCTCGGCCGCGAAGCCGGCGGCTCCGTCTTAAACGATTTGCACCGCGCCGTCACGGCAATCATGGGCCCGGGCCGGCGCCGCTCAGCGATGGCGGCGGGCCCGGGCGCGTAGCTTGCGGATGGCGGCGAGGAGGGCGACGAGCACGAAGGGCGCGGTCCAGAACACCACCGGGTGGTAAAAATATGCCGACAGCCATTCCAGCATGGGGCGACCCTAACCCGCCGGGCGCGGACGCAAGCGCGGGAAGAAGGCGCCGACCCGGCGCCGGTAGCGCAGATATTCCTCTCCGAACACCCGGATCATGCGCTTCTCCTCGTAATACCCGCCGATCACCATGTAGACGGTATACATCCCGGTGTAGATGAGGTTGTTGAGCGACGGCCCGCTGGTCAGCAGGAACCAGAACCCGGCGGCCATCATCGGGTGGCGCACCAGGCCGTAGACGCCGCCGGTCACCAGCCGGTGGGTGCCGAACAGCGAGAGCGCCGTCGTGCCCGCCCGCCGCCCCATCAGCGCCATGATGCCCCGCCCCGCCTGCTTGAGGCCGAGGAACTCGAGATAATCGCTTTGGATGAAGGCGACATAGACCAGCGCGATGGAGCCGAGGTGCAGCGCGGTGATCGACTGCCACAGCCAGTCGGGATAGGCGACGAGCCAGACGTCGTTCTCCAGGTTGCGCGCCCAATGCAGCGCGGCGACGGCGTAATAGAGCGCCCAGAATGAGAGCGCGCAGTAAAGGATGCGCCAGAAGTGATCGACGAAGAACCGCCCGGCAATCCGCGCCAGGGCGTCCTTGAAAGGCTCCTGGGCGCCGACGGAATGGAGCAGCGCGAAGAGCGCGAAGGCACCCAGCGAGGCGCCGTAATCGGCGAGGAAGGAGGCGAACGTCATGGCCGCCGGTTCGTTGCCTTGCGGGAGCCCGCCGTCACGCCGGCGCGCCCCATCTTATCGCGGCCGCGGCAGAGGCGCGCTTCATACCGGCGAGCCCATGGCTGGACTCGCCTTTTGTTCCCTCAAGCGCCGGGCGCGGGCGTCCGCCCGCTTGGCTTTCCTCGCTTCGCCGCGGGCGCGCAGTCGCGCTTGCCAGCGAGCCGCTGAAGGTCTTCATCGGCTCGCTGGTGTCAACCCTTCTTGCGGCGGTCCTCGTAGGTTTTGACCGCCCGCTTGAGGTCGTCATATTCCTCGCAGCCGAAGGTGCAGATCGCGTCGAGCTTCTTCAAGCGCTCGCGCGCCTTCTCGAGGTTGCCGGTCGCAAGGTAAAGCTCGCCGAGATATTCGTTGGCGCCGCGATGGTCCGGGTCGATCGCCAGCGCCTTCTGGTAGGCCGGCAGCGCCCGGTCCAGCTGATCGAGCTTGCGGTGGCTGAAGCCGATGTAATTCCACGCATCGGCGTTCCCCGGGTCCGACCGGACCACCTTCTTCAACAGCGAAAGCGCGCGCTCGAAGTCCTTGGCCTTCACCGCCTTCTCGCCGAGATCGAAGGTCGAGGGCGGGCTCGGCCGGCTCGAGGAGCTGGATGAGCCGGCGGCATAGGCCGACGCCGCCAGCGCCACGCTCAACAGCACGGCCAATAGGGATTTGCTCAACATCTGTGGTCTCCCTCTGCTTGTTCCCTGACGGCGCCGCCGGGGGTGGCCCGGAAGCGCCGTCCAGGCATTTCAACCTGTCCGTATGGTGTTGTGCCAAGCTTATTCCCGCCGGGCGGTAATTTCCAGTGCCGGTTACGGCGATTGTGACGGGCTCTTGCCGGGCGATATCGGCGTCAACGCGCTGGCCTCACGAGATGAACGGCGAGCCCCTCGGCCGCCAGCCCGCTTCACACTAAAGCACCCTTGATGCCAAGGCCGTCGCGATCATCTACAATAGGGCACAGGCCGGCGATGACCGGGCGGGAATCGGCGGGAGCGTGGTGGAACAGGTAGACACATTGGACTTAAAATCCAATGGCTTAAACAGCCGTGCGGGTTCGAGTCCCGCCGCTCCCACCAAGCCGGTTCAAGGCGTGCCTTCGATGCTCGACAGATTACTCTCCGAAGGCGCGCGGCTGATCGGCAGCGAAAGCCATGGTTGGTACGAAAATCCGTTTCCCATATGGGAGTGAGGGTTCGAGTCCCTCCGTCCGCACCATTTAATAATTTTCAAGATGACACTTGATACATTTTCTCCCGCTGGAGTTCCCTTTGGATCTTCTCGAAGAATCTCGGCAAGAAAACAGTTTCAGTGATCATGCAGGAATTTCGATCGCGTGGGTCATATTTTTTTTCGGCACCGGGTTGTAAAAGCGATATAGCCGTTTCTCCAACGTAATAGGATTCCTTTCCCCGATTGCCATCATGGTAGATGATGACGCCACGACCATGGCAATTGGTATAGATTTCGCTGTCAGAGACACGGACTTCAACAAGGCCTTCAAGTGCATTCGAATCGTCAATTAGAGTCGCCAGCGCCATTCCAAACGAATCAGCTTTTCCAAATGATGCATTCGGTCCCCCCACGGGACAGAGTTTGATCAGTGTCTTTGCTGCCACCCCAGCAAACCCCGGCTTGACCGTGATGATAGAAAGCATCGCTGACACAATTTCCAAACTGGAGAGGTCTTCTGCATTTTTCCCCCGACTTTTGGGAAGCACTCCAAAATCTCGTAGCTTTTGGAATCGTTGCACCATTTCTGCCTCATTCCGGCGCGCGATGTCCGTGTTGCGCATCTCATTTGCGATCAATGTCTCAAGTCGCTTGGCTATCATAGCCGTTTCCTCTTTCGGCGAAATCATATTTCAAATTCAAAACATAGATTGTTTTCAATGTCAAGTCAAAATTGGTAACTGACTCCTTACGCTCCCACCAGACCGGCCCGAGGCGCGCCATCGACGCTCGGCAAATTTATCCCCGAAGGCGCGCGGTTGATCGGCACCCCTGCCGGAGCGAAGCCCTTCGCGCCACCGAAGACCGCACGGCGAAGAATGGCTAAGCGCGGCCACTATATATATATGATGTCAAAATCATATGCTCTTGACATCATATGCTTTCTAGGTCATAATAAAATATGAGTTGGTCTATTGAATTCGTTGACGAATTTGCCAGCGAAGCGAACGCCGGTTTTACAAGCGCCTCATCGCCACGGCGGACAAGCGGTTCGATGAACATCTTGCACGGCTGAATAAGAAAGGAAAGAGGACATGACGGTGACATTGAAGAAGATGGTGGCAAGCCTATCGGCAAAGGAGCGCAAGGCCGTGGAAGCCCGCGCGGCGGACCTGATTGCCGAGGAAATGACATTGCGGGATTTACGGAATGCTCTTGAGCTGACACAGAAGACCATGGCCAAGAGTCTCGGCATCAATCAGGAAAATCTTTCCCGGCTCGAGCGGCGATCCGACCTGTTGCTGTCGACGCTAAGCGGCTATGTGGAAGCCATGGGCGGACATTTGCGCCTTGTCGCCGAGTTCCCGGATCGGCCCCCGGTTTTTCTGACCGGGCTGGCGGCCCTTGAAAATGGAAATGTGAAACAACCAAGCCGCCGATCAAAGCCTTCGCGAGCGAAGAATTGACGGGACCCTCGCATAGGAAAAACGACTGTGTTCGACAAACTCATAAAAGAAGTGGAAAAGCTTGGGCGCGGCCCATCTCCGGTCCCGAGGAAAAAATTTTGTCTCGGGGCTCTAGGTTCCCTATCCTAGGCACGGCTTGGTTTGAGCCAAGCCGGGTTCCCGCTGGCAAGCAGAAGAGATCGCCGGTAACCGGAGGAGGGCACATTGGACCACATCAACTTTCCCTACCGATCGTCGAGCCACCTCGCCCTCATGCACGTCATCGCCGAGAGCGGGGCGTGGGAGCGCCACGGCCTGTCGGTCGATTACGACCGCGAGATCGACCGCGACGATGCCCACAAGCGGGTGATCACCGGCGACGTCGAGTTCGTCAGCGGCAACCACGTCTCCACCTATGCCGCCCGGGCGCGGGGCGATTCCTGGGTCTATCTCGGCCAGAGCGTATCCAAGAACCGCATCAAGCTGGTGACCCGGTTCGACACCGGCATCGAGAAAATGGAAGATTTGCGCCACCGCAAGTTCGGCTCCCGCGGGCGCCATCCCGGCCTCAACACCTGGCTCTATCTCAAGCAAAGCGGTCTCGACGTCGATCGCGACGATGTCGAGATCGTCCGCGAGGCGCGCGAGGGCGCCGGCGCCGGGTCCGGGATCGAGGGCGTCAGGAAGAGCCTGATCGACATGGTCAAGGAGGGCGACGTCGACGCCTGCTTCCTGAGCCAGCCGCGGCTCGAGTTCGCCAGGCGCGCCGGCCTCAAGGTGATCGAGATCGAGCCCCAGCCGATGGTCTTCTTCATGACCGTATCGTCGAGCATGGGACTGGTCGAGAAGCGCCCCGACATCATCGAGCGCGTGCTCAAATCGGTGCTCGAGGGCATCGCCTGCTTCAAGACCGACAAGGAGAAGACCATCCGCATCCTGATGGACAAGCACGACAAGGAAGGGGCGCTCGACCGCGACGCGGCGGAGAAGCTTTACGACGATCTCGCGCCGACCCTGGAGCCCAGGCTCTATCCCTCCCTCGCGGCGCTCGGCAACGTCTATCTCGAAGCGCTGCGCCAGGACAAGGACGCCGGGAAGATCGATCCCATGGCGCTGTGGGATCTGCATTTCCTCCGCCGGATCGACGATTCAGGCTTCATCGACGCGCTTTACAAAAAATAAAGGAGAGACGGCCTACGGTGGTAAAGAGAGACGGCTTCACCCGCGTCTCCCCAATCGGCGCCATCATTCGGCGAGGACTTCATGGGCGCGTTTGCGACGCTTGTCGATAACATCAAGGCCGGAACGCGCCTCGCCCTGATGCTGCCGGTCGGCCGTGGCGAATTTCGCCCCAGCGCCGACCAGGCGGTCCTGTTGCTGGCGATCGGCGTGGCGCTCGACGCCGTCTACGACTTCGTCATGACCGAGCCCGGCCCCGGGATCAACTTCAACCTATGGGGCTTGAGCACCCTGTTCGCGGCGATTCTGGTATTCCTGTCGGGCGCCTACCTGATCGCCCGTATCCAGCGCGCGCCGTTCTCCTTCACCGCCGTCATCGTCGTTCTCGCCTCGACCTCGCCGGTCTTCTATGTTGTCTCGACGCCACTCTTCTTATCCGTCGACACCGGGTCATTCGGCGCCGAGGATGCGGATTTCTGGGTGTCCGTTTCCTATGGCGCGATCGTCGCGATCGCCATCCTGGGCTGGTTCGTGGCGATAACCTTTCGGGCGGTGCGCCTGCTGTACGGCGCCGGCGGGTTTAGAACCTGGGCCCTGATCGGCGTGTTAGCGGTCAGCGCCGCGGCGGCGGATTATATCCGGCTCGATCAAGCGCTTTGGAATACCGAGGTCGCGCGAGCGTCCGAGGACGATGCCGAGGACGAGTGGGCCGAGTACCGCACCCTCGATGTCGAGAAAATATATTACGCCCAACCCCGCCTGATGGCGAAGGCAACCGATGCGCTGCGCCCCCAGCGGCCCGGCGTCGTCGATTTGTATCTCATCGCCTTCGGCAGCTACGCCCACCAGGACGTCTTCTCGAGTGAAGTGCACGCGGTTCGCGCCCTGTTCGACAAGCGTTTCGATACGGCGGGTCGCTCGCTGGTGCTGGTCAACGACCTCAAGACCCTGGAGACCGAGCCGCTCGCCAACGCCAACAATCTCAGGCGCGCGCTGAAGGAGGTGGCCCGGAAGATGGACCCGGAGGAGGATATCCTGTTCTTGTTCCTGACCTCCCACGGATCGAAGGACCACCGCCTGTCGGTAAAATTCTGGCCGCTCAGGCTCAACGATCTGGCCGACGACGATCTCGCGCGGATGCTCGATGAAACGGGCATAAAGTGGCGGGTCGTGACGGTGTCCGCCTGTTACTCCGGCGGCTTCATCGAAACCCTCAAGAATGCAAACTCGTTGATCTTGACCGCGTCACGGGCGGATCGAAATTCCTTCGGCTGCAGTAACGAGCGAAAGTTCACATATTTCGGCAAGGCCTATTTCGACCAACAACTCCGCCGCGAGCTTTCCTTTATCGAGGCGTTTCACAAGGCCACCGAAGTGATCGAAGAGTGGGAAACCGCCGATGATCTGACCCCGTCGGTGCCGCAGATCCATGTGGGTGACGCCATCGGCGCCAAACTCGACGCCCTGGAGCGCCGGCTCAAGGAGTTGAACGGCGCCGACCGCCGAGGGAATCCGAAGCCGGATTAGCGATATTGCCTTCGATCGGTCCCGGCCGGTTCCCGGCGCCCCATCAGCCCTTCGCCTTCGACAGCACCGACTCGTCCATGTACTCGCCCATGCGACAAGCGATGCCGTGCTTCGCCAACTCCTCGAGATAGAGGGCATGGATGGCCGGGTCCTGGTCCTCGTATTCGATCTGGAAGCCGCCCTCCTTGACGCTGACATCGACGCCGAGCTTCAAGGCCCGTTTCTCGGCGGTGAAGGGGTAACGCGTGCTGCCCATGGCGGTGGCGACGTAGCGCACCGGTTCCCCGGACACGGTGAAGTGCTGATGGAACATCCGGTCCGGCGGCGCGAAGACGCTGCCGTGCGCCCAGTCCAGGCGGGTGTAATCCCCGTCGCCTTCGTACCAGAACAGCGAATAGCCGTGGCCGGCGACGATGAAGACGTGGAAATCGGGGGGATGGTAGTGGGCCTTCTTGTAGGTCCCGACCGACATCTCAGAGCAGTGCGTGTGGGTGACGCCATCGGCGAGGCAGAACTGCATGTTGGCCGAGCCGGCGCCGCGCCGGTTCCACTTCGTCAACTCGAAGGCGTTGAGGTCGGGAACGAAGTTGGTCTCCCACATTTTCCGGCCGCGCTGGGCGGGGACGAATTCGCCCTCGCCGGCGAACCAGCCGGGATCGCCCGGACCCTCGCGCTCCGGGAACCGGGTCTCATTCGCGAAGATGAAACTATCGCGGTGAAAGAGGTTCATGGTGACCGGCAGATCGTTGGTGGCGGCGAGCCTGGCCGGCTCCGCGCCCGATCCGTTGAACAGCCGGTAGGGCATATTCAGCGGTATGGCGAACAGGCTGTTGGGCCCCCATTCGAAGGAATGGGTCTTACCGTCATGGGTCTCGATCTGGGTGCTGCCATGGCCAGACAGCACCAGGAACACCTCCTCGAACAGGTGCCGGCAGGGCGCGCTCTTGGCGCCGGGGGTGAGCTCGTAGAGGAAGACGGAGATGAAATCGCCCCGCCCCTTGAGATGCACGAAGGCCCCGTTGGTCCCGGTCCGCGCCCAGGGCGCGGTCTCGAGCCCGTGGAGATCGACGCAGAAACCCTCATGGATGGGCACGCCCTCTCCCGCCGCCCAGTCGAGGTAGGGGTCGAGCAGATAGCGTTGTTCCTGGTTTCCTACCTTGTTCCCTTCTGGCATTTCCCTAGTCCTTGCCCCGGTCTCTATGAAGCGGTCGGCGCCTCACGCCGCGCCCTCGATCTCCTCGAGGATGCGGTCCTCGTCGAAAAACTTGCCCATCCGCGAGTCCACCCCGGTCCTTCGCAACTCCTCGAGAAAGATGCGGTGGATGCGGGGGTCCTGGTCCTGGTATTCGATCTGGCGGCCGCCCTCCTTGATCGAGACGTCCGTCCTCTGGCCTTCCGATCCGGCGCGCCGCGCCTGGATCACCGGGTAGCGCTTCGACCCCAGTCCCACCGCCAGGTAGCGGGCCGGCTGCCGGGAAGTGTCGAAATGCTGGTGGAACATCTGATCCGGCGGCGCGAACACCATGCCGTGGCGCCAGTCGACGCGCTTGAAGTCCTCGTCGCCCTGGTACCACAGGAGCGTGTAGCCGGTGCCGTGGACGACGAAGATGTGCAGCCCCGGCCCGTGGCGGTGGCCCTTCTTGTAGGTGCCGACGGGCATCTCCGAGCAATGCGCCCCCATCCCCCCGTCGGCGAGGATGAACTGCATGTTGGCCGATCCGGCGCCGCGCGCCTCCCAGGGCTTGAGCTCGAAGGCGCCGACGTCGGGCACGAAGTTGGTGTCCCACAGGATGCGTCCGGGCCGGATCGAGGTCATTTCGCCCTCGCCGGCGAACCAGCCGGGGTCGGCCTCGCGCTCGGTGAAGGATTCGTCGTTCTCGAAGATGAAGGGGACGTTGTGGAACAGGTTCAGGATCATGGTGAGGTTGTTGGTCGAGGCGAGGCGGGCGGGCTCCTGGCCCGAGCCGTTGAAGATCTGGTGCCGGGCATTCAGCGGTATGGCGAACATGCTTTTCGGCCCCCACTCGAAGCTGTGGGTCTCGCCGTCGGCGGTCTCGACCTTGGTCGAGCCATGGCCCGACAGCACGTAATAGACGTCCTCATAAAGATGGCGCAAAGGCGCCGTCCTGGCGCCGGGCGCCAGGTCGAACAGGAAGACGGAGACGAAATTCCCCCGGCCCTTGAGATGCACGATGGCGCCCGCGACGCCGAACCGCGGCCAAGGGGCGGTGCCGGCGGTAAGAAGATCGACGCCGAAATCATCGATGATGGGCACCCCTTCGCCATCGGCCCAGTCGAGATAGGGGTCGAGCATCACCCGGTCCTTGCGGTTTTGCGCGATCTGTTCCTCGGTCGCTTCGGCCATTTCCGTCAAAACCCCTTACCCTCGTCGAAGACCTTGCCCATCCTCGACTCCACGCCGCGCCTCGCCAGCTCGTCGAGGAAGATCCGGTGAATCCGTGGATCCTGGTCATCATAATCGATCTGCCAGCCGCCGTCCTTCACCGATGCTTCCGGCGTCTGTTTGCGCGCCCGCTTGAGCGCCGTCACCGGATAGCGGTGGCTGCCGAGCGACAC
>JADFJG010000132.1:0-5608 GCA_022566265.1 Pseudomonadota bacterium
CAACGAACGCGACGGCGTGCCGATAGCGTCCCCGGTGTTCGACGGCGCCCGCGAAGAGGACATCGTCAACATGTTGAACCAGGCGGGGCTCGATACTTCGGGCCAGGTCAGGCTGATCGACGGCCTTACCGGTAATACCTTCGACCGCAAGGTCACCGTCGGCTACATCTACATGTTGAAGCTGCACCACCTGGTCGACGACAAGATCCATGCCCGCTCCATCGGTCCCTACAGCCTGGTCACCCAGCAGCCCCTGGGCGGCAAGGCCCAGTTCGGGGGGCAGCGCTTCGGCGAGATGGAGGTGTGGGCGTTGGAGGCCTATGGCGCGGCCTATACCTTGCAGGAGATGTTGACCGTCAAGTCGGACGACGTTTCCGGCCGCACCAAGGTCTATGAAGCCATCGTCCATGGCGACGACACCTTCGAGGCGGGCATACCCGAATCCTTCAACGTTCTGGTCAAGGAGCTGCGTTCCCTTGGCCTCAACGTCGAATTGAACCAGCGCGACTGAATCACCGCGCGTCGGCGGCGGGCGTGGTCCCGCCGCCGAGCATCCGGGCCCCGGCCCGGCATGGGATAGCAGGAGAGTGTTCATGAACGAGTTGATGAAGATCTTCGGCCAGTCTTCCGGCCCTCAGAGCTTCGATCAGGTGCAGATTTCCGTCGCCAGCCCCGAGCGCATTCACTCGTGGTCCTTCGGCGAGATCAAGAAGCCTGAAACGATCAACTATCGCACTTTCAAGCCCGAGCGGGACGGGCTGTTCTGTGCCCGCATTTTCGGCCCCATCAAGGACTACGAATGCCTGTGCGGCAAATACAAGCGCATGAAGTTCCGCGGCATCGTATGCGAGAAATGCGGCGTCGAGGTGACCTTGTCGACCGTGCGGCGCGAGCGCATGGGGCATATCGAGCTGGCCTCCCCGGTGGCCCATATCTGGTTCCTCAAATCCTTGCCCAGCCGCATCGGCCTGTTGCTCGACATGACGCTCAAGGAACTCGAGCGGGTCCTATATTTCGAGAATTTCGTCGTCGTCGAGCCGGGGCTGACGCCGCTGAAGATGCGTGAACTGCTCAACGAAGAGCAGTATCTCAATGCCCAGGACGAGTACGGCGAGGACGCCTTTACCGCCGGCATCGGGGCCGAGGCCCTGCGCGATATGCTTTCGGTGATCGATCTCGAGGTCGAGCGCGAAACCCTGCGCGATGAACTCAGGGAGACCAATTCCGAGGCCAAACGCAAGAAGCTGGTGAAAAGGCTTAAACTGGTCGAGGCCTTCATCAATTCCGGCACCCGGCCCGAGTGGATGATCCTCGAGGTCGTGCCGGTCATCCCGCCCGAATTGCGGCCCTTGGTGCCGCTCGACGGCGGCCGCTTCGCGACCTCGGACCTCAACGATCTCTACCGCCGCGTGATCAACCGCAACAACCGGCTGAAGCGGCTGATCGAGCTGCGCGCGCCGGCCATCATCGTGCGCAACGAGAAGCGCATGCTCCAGGAATCGGTGGACGCGCTGTTCGACAACGGCCGGCGCGCCCGCGTCATCACCGGCGCCAACAAGCGGCCGCTGAAATCACTTTCCGACATGCTCAAGGGCAAGCAGGGGCGTTTCCGCCAGAACCTGTTGGGCAAGCGCGTCGACTATTCGGGACGCTCCGTCATCGTCGTCGGGCCCGAACTCAAGCTGCACCAGTGCGGACTGCCCAAGAAGATGGCGCTGGAACTGTTCAAGCCCTTCATCTACGCCAAGCTCGAGCTTTACGGCATGGCGACCACGATCAAGGCGGCCAAGCGCATGGTCGAGAAGGAGCGGCCGGAAGTCTGGGACATCCTCGACGAGGTGACCCGCGAGCACCCGGTGTTGCTGAACCGGGCGCCGACCCTGCATCGCCTCGGCATCCAGGCCTTCGAACCGGTGCTGATCGAGGGCAAGGCGATCCAGCTTCATCCGCTGGTCTGCACCGCCTTCAACGCCGATTTCGACGGCGACCAGATGGCGGTTCACATACCGCTGTCCCTCGAGGCCCAACTCGAGGCGCGGGTGTTGATGATGTCCACCAACAATATCCTGAGCCCCGCCAACGGCAAGCCCATCATCGTGCCGACCCAGGACATCGTGCTTGGTCTCTATTACATGACGATCGAGCGCGAAGGAGAGCCCGGCGAAGGCATGGCGCTCCGCAATTTGGCGGAGATCGAAGTGGCGCTCGATGCCGGCGTGGTGACGCTGCACAGCAAGATCAGGGCGCGTTTCACCACGGTCGACGAGGATGGCAATCCGCTCACCTGCCTCAAGGAGACGACGCCGGGACGGATGCTGGTCTCGGAGCTTCTGCCGCGCCATCCCGCCATCCACTTCGAGTTCATCAACCAGACGATGACCAAGAAGGAACTGTCGACCCTGATCGACGTGGTCTACCGGAATTGCGGCCAGAAGGAGACCGTCATCTTCTGCGACCGCTTGATGAAGCTCGGCTTCGCCAACGCCTTCAAGGCCGGCATCTCCTTTGGCAAGGATGACCTTGTCATCCCCAAGTCGAAGGAGAAACAGGTGGCCGATACCCGCAAGATGATCAAGCAGTACGAGCAGCAGTACCAGGACGGCTTGATCACCCAGGGCGAGAAATACAACAAGGTGATCGACGCCTGGTCCCACTGCACCGACGTCGTGGCCAAGGACATGATGGCCGGCATTTCCCACATCGGCTCCCGCGAGCCCATCAACTCGGTCTACATGATGGCCAATTCGGGCGCGCGGGGTTCGGAGGCGCAGATGAAGCAGCTTGCCGGCATGCGCGGCCTGATGGCCAAGCCCTCGGGCGAGATCATCGAGACGCCGATCATCTCCAACTTCAAGGAGGGGTTGAGCGTGCTCGAGTACTTCAACTCGACCCACGGCGCCCGCAAGGGTCTCGCCGACACGGCGCTGAAAACGGCGAATTCAGGATATCTCACCCGCCGTCTCGTCGATGTCGCCCAGGACGCCATCATCGTCGCCCAGGATTGCGGCACCAAGGAGGGTCTGACCATCAAGGCCGTGATCGAGGGCGGCGACGTCATCGAATCCCTGGCCGAACGGGCGCTCGGCCGTGTCGCGGCGGCCCATGTTTTCGATCCCCTTTCGGGTGACAAGCTGGTTCCCGCCGGCGAACTGATGGACGAGGAGACGGTGGAGCGGATCGAGCGGGCCGGGGTCGAGGAAATCCTGATTCGCTCGGTGCTGACCTGCGAGTTGAACAGCGGCATTTGCGTGCAATGTTACGGCCGTGATCTGGCCCGCGGCACGACGGTAAATATCGGTGAGGCCGTGGGCGTCATCGCCGCCCAGTCTATCGGTGAGCCGGGAACGCAGCTCACCATGCGCACCTTCCACATCGGTGGCGCCGCCCAGCGCGGCGCCGAGCAATCCAGCGTCGAGGCGGCCTTCGACGCCAAGGTCGTCATCAAAAACCGCAACGTCGTGCTCGACAGCAAGGGCATTTACGTCACCATGGGGCGCAACTGCGAGGTCGTGCTGGAGGATGAGAGCGGGCGCGTCAAGGCGCGCCACCGCGTGCCTTACGGCGCCAAGCTCCTGGTCGATGAAGGCGAGATGGTCGAGAAGGGCCAGAAGATGGCCGAGTGGGATCCCTACACCCTGCCGATCATCACCGAATGCGAAGGAATCGCCAATTACGTCGACATGATCGAGGGCGTCTCCTACCGCGAGGTGGTCGACGAGGCGACGGGCATCGCCAACCGGGTCGTCGTCGACTGGAAACAGCAGCCCAAGGGATCCGATTTGCGGCCGCGTATCACGCTTCGCGATCAGAAGGGAAAGGTCGTGGTGCTGCCCAACGGCATCGAGGCCCGCTACTTCATGTCGGTGGACGCGATCCTCAGCGTCGAGGACGGCGGCAGCGTACATGCCGGCGACGTGCTGGCGCGGATCCCGCGCGAGTTCTCCAAGACCCGTGACATCACCGGTGGCCTGCCGCGCGTCGCCGAGCTGTTCGAGGCGCGCAAGCCCAAGGACTACGCCATCATCGCCGAAGGCGACGGCCGGGTCGAGTTCGGCAAGGACTACAAGTCGAAGCGCCGCATCATCGTGCGCCCCGAGAAGGACGGCGAGGAGCCCCACGAATACCTGATCCCCAAGGGCAAGCACATCAGTGTCCAGGAGGGGGATTACGTGCAGAAGGGCGACCTGCTGATGGACGGTAACCCGGTGCCCCACGACATCCTGCGCGTCCTCGGCGTCGAGGCGCTGGCCAATTACCTGGTCGAAGAGATCCAGGAGGTCTACCGGCTACAGGGCGTCAAGATCAATGACAAGCACATCGAGGTGATTTGCCGCCAGATGCTGCAGAAGGTGGAGATCCGCGATCCCGGCGGGACCACGTTCCTGCTCGGCGAACAGGTGGACAAATCGGATTTCGACGAGGCCAACGCCAGGGCGGTCGAGCAGAAACTAAAGCCGGCCGAGGCCGATCCCGTCCTTCAGGGGATCACCAAGGCCTCGCTGCAGACCAGTTCCTTCATTTCCGCCGCCTCGTTCCAGGAGACCACCCGGGTGTTGACCGAAGCCGCGGTTTCGGGGCGCGTGGACAATCTCGTCGGACTGAAGGAGAACGTCATCGTCGGCCGCCTGATACCGGCGGGCACCGGCAGCGTCATGAACCAGCTCAAGGAAATCGCCGCCGACCGGGACCGCGAAGCGGAGGAACTGGAGGCCCAGAAAGCGGCGGAATTGGAGGCCCAGAAAGCGGCGGAATTGGCGATAGAGGCACAGGCCGCCCTGACGGTCGAGGAGGAGCCAAAGATCGCATAGTACTTACATTCATAGAAGAGCCCGCAAGGCCGCCCGCAGGGTCGCTTTTCGCGGCCGCCGGAGGGCGTCGCCGCCGCTTGACGATGCCCCGCATCGCCGGCGCGCCGCTTCCACCCCGGGGGCCGCGAAAAGACGATCATATGTGTCGCCCTTCTATGAATGTGAAGGACTCGTACCGCTTCGGGTGGCGCCGTCTCTCGCCGGGCGCCACCGGTCGGAAGGCCCGAAAACCCTTGAAAAACAGCGACGGTTTTGCTTGACGGGGGGTAGGGGCATTACTAGTATGCGGCGCTCTTTAGGGAGCCGGTGGTAGGAAAACATCCTAGACGCGGTTCCGCTGGATTTGGCGATAACTTGAGAAGGCCGTAACGGCTGGCGAGGTGTCCCCGAAGCAAGCGATCCGCGTCGGCTTCGGGAGTGTTGTTTCGCATTGGCGGATGCTCCTTGGTGTGGAGCAACCTGTTCGGGAAGATGAGGACATGCCGACGATCAACCAGTTGATTCGCAATCCGCGCAAGAAGCAGGTTGCACGCAACAAGGTGCCGGCGATGGAAGCTTGTCCGCAGAAGCGCGGCGTCTGTACGCGCGTCTACACGACGACACCGAAAAAGCCCAACTCGGCGCTGCGCAAGGTGGCCCGCGTGCGCCTGACCAACAGCTTCGAGGTGACGAGCTACATCCCCGGCGAAGGCCACAATCTACAGGAACATTCTGTGGTTATGATCCGCGGCGGGCGGGTCAAGGACCTCCCCGGCGTGCGCTATCACGTCATTCGCGGCACCCTCGATACCCAGGGTGTG
>JADFJG010000132.1:5705-8822 GCA_022566265.1 Pseudomonadota bacterium
TGCCGGACCGCCGTCAACGCCGCTCGAAATACGGCGCCAAGCGCCCGAAATAGAGGTCTTAAGAGAATGTCCCGTCGCCACGCAGCGGAAAAACGTGAGATTCAGCCAGATCCCAAATTCGGCGATCTGGTCCTCAACAAGTTCATGAATTGCCTCATGTTCGACGGCAAGAAGTCGGTTGCCGAGAAGATCGTCTACGGCGCTTTCGACATTATCGGGAAGAAGACGGGCGGCGACCCGGTGTCGGTTTTCCACGCGGCGCTGGAGAACGTCAAGCCGGCCATCGAGGTCCGCTCCCGCCGGGTCGGCGGCGCCACCTATCAGGTGCCCATCGAAGTGCGCACCGACCGGCGTCTGGCGCTGGCCATCCGCTGGCTCATCGAGACCGCCCGCGGCCGCTCGGAGAACACCATGGTCGAGCGGCTGTCGGGAGAACTGCTCGATGCCTCCAACAACCGCGGCGCGGCGGTCAAGAAACGGGAAGACACCCATCGCATGGCGGAGGCCAACAAGGCCTTCTCCCATTACCGCTGGTAGTTCCGGTCTCTCAAGGCATCTCCGCTATGGCTCGCACCACCCCACTCGGCGACTACCGCAATATCGGCATCATGGCCCACATCGATGCCGGCAAGACCACCACGACGGAGCGCATCCTCTATTACACCGGCCGGTCCTATAAGATCGGCGAGGTCCATGACGGCACCGCCACCATGGACTGGATGGAGCAGGAGCAGGAACGCGGCATCACCATTACCTCCGCCGCCACCACCTGTTTCTGGAAGGACCACCGCATCAACATCATCGACACGCCGGGCCATGTCGACTTCACCATCGAGGTGGAGCGCTCGCTCAGGGTGCTTGACGGCGCGGTCGCGGTGTTCGACGGCGTCGCCGGCGTCGAACCCCAGTCGGAAGCGGTCTGGCGCCAGGCCGACAGGTACGAGGTCCCGCGAATCTGTTTCGTCAACAAGATGGACCGTGTCGGCGTCGATTTCTTCCGCTGTGTCGACATGATCGCCGATCGCTTGGGCGCGCGGCCTTTGGTGATGCAGCTCCCCATCGGCGTCGAGGCCGACTATGTGGGTGTCGTCGATCTCGTCACCATGAAGGCGACGGTTTGGAAGGATGAGGGGCTCGGCGCCGAGTTCACCATCGAGGACGTTCCCGCCGATCTCGCCGAGATGGCCGCCGAGTACCGTTCCAAGCTGGTCGAGACGGCGGTGGAAATGGATGACGGCGCGCTCGAGGCCTATCTCGAGGGGCAGGAGCCGGACGAGGCGACGCTCAAGAGGTGTATCCGCAAGGGCGTCCTTTCCGGCGTTTTCGTTCCCGTGTTCAACGGCGCCGCCTTCAAGAACAAGGGGGTGCAGCCGCTGCTCGACGGGGTCATCGATTACTTGCCGGCGCCCACCGACGTGGCGGCGATCCGCGGCGTCGCGGTCGACGGCGAAGAGGCCATCGAACGCCGAAGTTCCGATGACGAGCCCTTCGCCGCCCTCGCCTTCAAGGTCATGACCGATCCTTTCGTCGGCTCGCTCACCTTCATCCGCATCTATTCCGGCGTGCTGCTCAGCGGCTCCCATGTCAGGAACTCGGTCAGGGGCAAGCGCGAGCGCATCGGGCGGATGCTGCTGATGCACGCTAATTCCCGCGAGGACGTCAAGGAAGCGCGGGCCGGGGACATCCTGGCCCTGGCCGGGCTCAAGAACACCGCCACCGGCGACACCCTTTGCGATGCCGACAATCCGGTGGTTCTCGAACGCATGGACTTCCCCGAGCCGGTCATCGAGGTCGCGGTCGAGCCGAGAACCAGGGGCGACCAGGAGAAGATGTCCCAGGCCTTGTCGCGCCTTGCGGCCGAGGACCCCTCCTTCCGCGTCACTACCGACATCGAGAGCGGCCAGACCGTGATCAAGGGCATGGGCGAGCTCCACCTCGAGATCATCGTCGACCGCCTGAAACGGGAATTCAAGGTCGACGCCAATGTCGGCGCGCCTACCGTCGCTTACCGCGAGACCATCACCAAGACGATCGAGACCGATTACATCCACAAGAAGCAGACCGGCGGCGCCGGCCAATACGCGCGGGTTAAAATCCGCTTCGAGCCGCTCGGGCAGGGCGGCGGCTATGAGTTCGAAAGCGCCGTGTACGGGGGCGCGGTGCCCAAGGAATATCTGGCCGGCGTGAAGAAGGGACTGGCGAGGGCCAAGGAGTCCGGCATCATCGTCGGATTCCCGGTCATCGATTTCAAGGCGACGCTGATCGACGGCGATCACCACGACGTCGATTCATCCACCATTGCCTTCGAGATCGCCGCGCAAGCGGCCTTTCGTGAAGGCATGAGCAAGGCGGGACCGGTGCTGTTGGAGCCCATGATGCGGGTCGAGGTGGTGACGCCGGAGGAGTACATGGGCGACGTCATCGGCGATCTCAAGAGCCGCCGCGGCCAGGTCGCGGGTCTGGACCAGCGCGCCAACGCCCGGATCATCTCGGGCCTCGTGCCGCTGGCCAATATGTTCGGTTACGTCAGTACGCTCCGCTCCATGAGCCAGGGGCGTGCCCAGTTCACCATGCATTTCGACCATTACCAACGAGTGCCCCAGGCGGTCGCCGACGAGGTTCGCGCCAAACTGGCTTGACCGGACATGATCGGGGCATCGGTGACAAACGGAGACTGAGGAATGGCGAAGGAAAGATTCGAGCGGACGAAGCCGCATTGCAATGTCGGTACGATCGGTCATGTCGATCACGGCAAGACGACGCTGACGGCGGCGATCACCAAGGTTTTGGCGGAGACCGGCGGGGCGGTTTTCACGCCCTTCGATGAGATCGACAAGGCGCCGGAGGAGAAGGCGCGGGGCATCACCATCGCCACGGCGCATGTCGAGTACTCGACCGAGAACCGTCACTACGCCCATGTCGATTGCCCTGGCCACGCCGATTATGTGAAGAACATGATCACCGGCGCGGCGCAGATGGACGGCGCGATCTTGGTGGTATCGGCGGCGGACGGCCCGATGCCGCAGACCCGCGAGCACATCTTGCTGGCGCGCCAGGTCGGTGTGCCGGCGATCGTGGTTTATTTGAACAAGGTCGACATGGTCGACGACCCGGAGC
>JADFJG010000133.1 GCA_022566265.1 Pseudomonadota bacterium
AATGTCCGCTTGGCGAAGGTGCCGTCCCAAAGATTAGTCCCATCCCCCGTTTTGTGATGGTCCATGCACGCAGCATTGTGGCAAGCCGGATCGGAGCTGCCGGATATAAGTTGATGCGATCATTCGCACGAAACATGGAACTCATCGCAAGACCCGCCCCGGGCACAAAGGCGTAACCAACGGAAGAGACGGTCATGCGACGCAGATTAAATCCACCTTGACAGCAAACGCCTCATATAAGCGGACATTTGTCAATCAGCTCAAAATCCTTGTTTCCGGCACCTGATTTCCGGCCGCCTGGGCATTCAGACTGAATGCCTGTCCCGGGTCCTGGCCAAGTTCCAAAAAATGGGAGTGCGGAATGGGAGTGCGGACGGAGAAAAACCGAGTCGTCATCAACGACGTGGCGGTCCTGGTCCGTTATTGCGAGGGCGACCCGATGGAGGACGACGTCGCGGCCCGTTAGCCTTCGCCGCCGATCCGGGGACGGGTCAGGATGGGCCAATAGACCCAGGTAAAAACCGCGAACGCCATGCACCAGCCGGTCCCCGCCGTCAAGACCGCGACGTTGTAGTATTCCGGCAGCCACAGAGGCCCGGCGACGCGGATCACCGTGGCCAGGGACAACACCAGATAGGCGGCCGTCACCAAACCGGCCACCCGTAGCGGCCGCCCCGTGTGGCCGAGGCCGGCACGGGTCATGATCCCCAACGTCATGCTGCCGATGGCGCCGACGGTCAACACGTGGATCGCCGTCGTCTCGGCCATGGCGTTGGTCAGGAGCGAGATCCCCTTGAAAGCAAGACCAACCACCAGCCAGCCGTACCCTACATGGGTGATCCACAGAATCGGCTGATCGAGGACCCGCCATCCCCGCCAGCCGCCGAGGCGCAGGCCATTGGCCAACGCGGCCGCGATCGCGATCCAGCCGGCTGCCGCCTCGCCCTCCGGAATTTGATCGACGACCACCACCGCCGCCACCGAGGCGACCGCCAGCCGGTCTATCCACGGTCGCGCGGGCACGGGGTCCGACTCGCCCTCGCGGCGAAGGACGTTGCGGGTGAACGCGGGCACCACCCGGCCGCCGATGATGGCGATCAGGAGGACGACGGTATCGAGCGCCAGACGGTGCCCGGCGTCGGCGGTCCCGGCGGCGAGGCCCAGCCGTTCCCCATGCACCAGAGCGTTGGCGGCGATCAAGACGATTAGCAGCGCCAGAAAGACCAAATGCCTGGGCTTGCCGCCGACCAGCGTCCTGAAAACGAACCCCGTCAACAGCGCCAGGAACAAGAGATCAGCCGTTGCCACCAGAAGCGGATGCAAAAAGGCGGAAAACCAGACCACTACCCTGCCCAACACCCACGCCGCGGCCAACAGCGCCAACGGGCGTCCCGCCACCGGGCCGCGGCCGGTCCACCCGGGCGTCGCCGTCAACAGGAAACCGGCAACGACGGCGGCCGTGTAGCCGAACAGCATTTCGTGGGCGTGCCACTGGAACGGCGGGAAATCGGTGCTCATCCTGAACACCTCGGCATGCGCGGCGTGGAGGCCTATCCACGCCATCCAGGCGGCCATGCCGACGACGGCGTAGATGCCGGCAAACAAGAAAAACGGCCGGAATCCGTAAGATAAGAAGGCGTCGAGGCGTTCGGTCATGGCACGCCCTTATGCGATTAGGTGCTCGGTCCGGCCGTCGGCGCCGATGTCGGCTTCTGGCCCGATGCGGACATTAACAGCTGTCGAATCCGCAGCAGTCAGAAAGCGAAGATCAGTATTCGCTCAACAACCAAGCATGTACCGAAAACCCAGTGTTTTTCGTACCTCGCGCAAAACCCGCTCAGTGCCCGCGCATGAACAAGAAGTCGCCGTTGTCGTGGCCGGCCCGCAGGGTGCCGGGCCGGGCTCCTGCCACCCGAAAGACCGGGATCAGCTCGGAGCGACGGAAGGCCGCGCCCGCGAACGGGCCGCCGACGCGGTCGCCGAAATGGATATGCCGTGCTCTTTTTTTACGGGTTATTGAATTCTCTCTTTGGCCCAAGGTAGTACCACCAGTTCATCAAGAGGCAAATGACGTAGAAAATCGCGAACCCGTACAGGGCGTACTCCGGTGTCGCCGCCTTGATTTCTTCGCCGAACACCTTGGGAATGATGAAGGCGCCGTAAGCGGCCACCGCCGAAGTCCAGCCGAGGGCGGGTCCCGCCTGCTCCTTCGGGAAGATCATGGCGATGGTGCGGAAGGTAGAACCGTTGCCAATGCCGGTGCCGGCGAACAGCACCAGGAAGAGCAGGAAGAACGGAACGAAATACGTTTCCGGCGTCGCCGAAACATAGGCGGCCTTCATGAAGTAGGCGACGCCGAGGGCGCTGGCGATCATCATGATGGTGATAACCTGAGTGACCTTCGCGCCGCCGACCCTGTCCGAAATCCAGCCGCCGATCGGGCGGATCAGGGCGCCGATGAACGGTCCCATCCAGGCGAACATCAGGGCGCTCGGGCCGTTCGGGTTGATGATGTCATGGGTCAGCACGCCGTCGACCTCGACATGCTGAAAGCCGAAGATGACCTTGATGGCCAGGGGGAAGGCCGCCGAGTAGCCGATGAAGGACCCGAAGGTCATGGTGTAGATGACACTCATGACCCAGGTGTGTTTGTTGCGGAAAATTCCGTACTGGTGCCGAAGATTGTCTTTGACGAACAAGCATACGTAGTAGAGCAGCGCGACCGTCGCCGCGATGACACCGAGCAGCACGAACCATTTGGTCCAGCCCGGCAATCCCAGTCCGAACGGCTGCGGAAGAATGAAATAGAGGCCGACGCCGGCGGTAAAGAACCCGACCAGAAGCATCGACGCGATGCGGACGAAGGCGCCTGACGTGCCGCCGGCGATCTCCGGGGTCACTTCCGGCGTCCGGATATTGTTCATGCCGAACCAGCCGGCTATGGCCAGGGGAATCAGCAGCACCAGCCAGATGAACCCGGCGTTGCCGATCCAGGTTTCCGAGCCTGCCGGAATCTTACCAACCAGAGTGCCGGAGGTGGTCTGCAGGATCATCGGTTCGCCACCCAACGCACCGAGCATGCCGAAGGTCATGACCAGCGGCACGAGGATCTGCATGGTCGTCACGCCGGCGTTGCCGAGGCCCGCGTTCAGGCCCAGTGCCAAGCCTTGCATTCGCTTGGGGTAGAAAAAGCTGATGTTGGACATCGAAGAGGCGAAATTGCCGCCCCCGAAGCCGGACAGCAGCGCCAGGACCTGGAACACCCAGAGCGGGGTCGATTGGTCCTGGAGCGCAAAGCCTGCGCCGGTTGCGGGAATCATCAGCATGGCGGTGGTGAAGAAGATGGTGTTTCGTCCGCCGGCGATGCGGATGAAGAAGGTGCTGGGAATCCGCAACGTGGCGCCGGTGAAACCGGCGATGGCGGACAGCGTGAACAGCTCGGACTTGGAAAACGGGAAGCCGAGGTTGAGCATCTGCACCGTGATGATGCCCCAGTACAACCAAACGGCGAACCCGCACAGGAGGCTCGGGATCGATATCAGGAGGTTTCGGTTGGCGACGCGTCTTCCGGTCGCGTCCCAGAAGGCATTGTCTTCGATGTCCCATTTCGTTACGTCGGCCATCGCGAATTCTCCTTGGCGTCGTTTGCGCCGGTCCCCCGCCCCCGGCTAGTCGCACCTGACCTCCGCGCCGTCGCGCCGGTACCACCACCAGATGACGAACAGGCAGGTCGCGTAAAAGGCAATGAAGGTGATCAGGGCGAAACGGGGCGTGCCCGTGGTTTCGATCGAAACGGCGACGAGCGCCGGTATGAAGAACAACCCGAGCGCGGCTATGGCGGCGGTGAAACCCAACGCTACCGACGCTTCGATCTCGCCGGCGGAGGTCGCGGCGTCTTGCGCGGCCTGATCCTTGCCCTCGGCCCGGCGCTGGTGGAGCGTCAGGAAAACGGTCGGCACCACACGGAACACCGACCCGTTGCCGATACCCGTGGTGATGAAAAGCAGCATGAAGGCCGCGAAGAACCAGGCAATCTCGTTGCCGCCGGACCCCGAAGGCAGGAATATCAGCGCTGCGACCGCCGCCGCCAACATGACGGCGAAATTCCACAACGTGACCCTGGCGCCGCCAAGGCGATCGGACAGCCACCCCCCGAGCGGGCGGACCAAGGCGCCAACGACCGGCCCGATAAACGCCCACTTGACCGCACCCGATTCCGGGAACAGCGCCGACAGAAGGATTGGGAATGCCGCGGCAAATCCGATGAAGGAGCCAAACGTACCCACGTAAAGCCATGCCAGCAGCCATGCGTGCTTGCGCCGGAAGATCACGACCTGCTCGCCGAAGGTCGCGCTGGCGTCCCGTATGTTGTTCATGCCCCATGCGGCGGCAATGGTCGCGGCCAGGATCAACGGAACCCAGATGTAGCCGGCGTTCTGCAACCAGACTTCGCTCACCACACCTTGATCCACGTAGCTCTGGGACTCACCGCCCTTGATGGCGAGTGCTCCGCCGAAGATCACCAAGGGCACCACCGCCTGCACGATACCGACACCGAGATTGCCGATCCCGGCGTTCCACCCGAGCGCGGTGCCCTGCATCCTCTTGGGGAAGAAGAAGCTGATGTTGGCCATGCTGGCGGAGAAATTGCCGCCTCCAAGCCCGCACAGGAGCGCGATGACAACGAACACAACGTAGTCGGTACCGGGGTCCTGCACGGCCAACGCCATCCACAGCGTAGGAATCAGGAGGGACGCCGTACTGAATACCGTCCAGTTCCTTCCCCCGAAGACCGGCACGACGAAGGAGTAAAGAAGCCTGAGGGCGGCGCCCGAAATGCCCGGCGCGCCGGCCAGCCAAAACAGCTCGGCCGTCGTGAACTGGAAGCCGATCCTGGGGAGTTCGAGGACCACCACACTCCACATCATCCACACGGCGAAGGACAACAGCAACGGCGGCATCGAAAAGAACAGATTGCGCAAGGCAATCGCACGACCCGTCTTCTGCCAGAAGGCCTCGTCGTCCGGGCGCCAGTCTCGCAACCAGCGGCGACGGCCCGCCGCCACGGGTAGCAATTCTCCCTTGACCATCTGATCGCGAAGATCGGTATCCAGTTCCAGGATGGCTACGCGCTCGGCCCTGGCCGCCATCCAGGTCCAGATCATCACGCCGCCGAGAACGCCGTACATCAGCATGAAGGTGGTGGTGCGCACCCCCGTCGCGTCGGCGGCGATTCCGAACATGATCGGCAGAGTGAAACCGCCGAGCCCGCCGATGACGCCGACCAAACCGCCAACGGCGCCCATGTTCCCTGTGTAGTGGTCCGCAAGACTCCGGTAGACGCTGGCCTTGCCGATCCCCTGGGCAATGCCGACGATGAACACCAGAATCGTGAACAGCACCACACCGACACGAATATCGAAGGCGATGTCTCCTTCGATTCCGTGAATGGTGAAGGTCGTCGACGGGTAGGACAGGAAGAACAGACAAACGATCGAGACCCAAAACACCCACCAGGTCACCGTGTCGCCGCCCCATTTATCGGAGAACCAGCCGCCCAACGCACGGATAACGCCGGAAGGCAGTATAAAGAACAGGGAGATGAATGCCGCCGTCGTCAACTCCAAGCCGTATTCCGCGATGTAGTATTTGGGCAACCACAGGGCAAGCGCCACGAACCCACCAAAAACGAAGTAGTAGGCAAGACTGTACCGCCACACCCGGGGCTCCCGGAGCGGTGCGAGCATCTCGCCGAGTGTCGGTATTTTCCCCTCCCGCTTGCGCCCCTCGAGCTGGGGATCAGGGTAGGTAAAGAACCAAAAGACGATGGCCATCACCAGCATCGACACGGAGTAGATCGTCGGCACCGCGCGCCAGCCCAAGGCCACGATGATCAGCGGCGCGACGAAGATGTTCAATGCCGCGCCGGCGTTGCCGGCGCCGAAAATGCCCAACACCGTGCCTTGCCGCTCTTTCTGGAACCAGGCGGAGGTGTAGGCGATGCCGATGGCAAATGAGCCGCCGGCCAAGCCCACGCAGAGGCCAATGGCGAGGTACTGCCAATATTGATCGGCAAAGGCCAGCCCATAGGTCGAGATGGCGACCAGAATCATCTGAATGAGATAAACGACGCGCCCGCCATACCGGTCGGTGAGCAGGCCGAGCGGCAATCGCACCAGGGAACCCGTAAGGATAGGCGTGGCGACCAGCAGGCCGAACTCGGTTTCGTTGAGCCCGAGCTCGGCCTTGATCTTGATCCCGATGACGGCAAACATGGTCCACACCGCGAAGTTGACGGTGAAGGCCAAGGTGTTCATGGCAAGGACGGAATATTGTTTCCTTTTGTCGAATTTGATGACCGTGTCTGTCATTGCTCAAAGCCGTCCGGGTATCTTGGGTCCGAGGCACGTGGGGAGAGAGCAGCCTCTTGCCGAAGGGCGCAGTGGTGACGTTCGATGCTGCCTGTCGCGACCTCCCGAGTGCGGTTGGAGCGTCGTTACTGCCTGCCGCCTAGCCCTGTCCGAACACGATGTAGGTCGACAGGACCACGACGCCGACCACGAGGATCGAGGCCGTATAGGTCAGGTACGACTTGTCGCTGCGCAGCGCGAATTCCCATCTACTCTTGGAATGAAAGCGGTTGGTGCGCATCACCTGGTACGGCCGCACGAAGTAATTCACCGGCAGGGTCCAGAAGTGCACCAGCTTGGTGAACGGGAAGTAGGCGAAAAAGGTGAGCGCAAGAAACACGTGAATCTGGGTCAGCAGACTCGTCCCCTCCATCAACTCCGGTTCCGGCGAGAACGCCCAGATGCTGGCGAACCATGGTGCGGCCGCGTACACGAGCCCGAAAGTCTGCTCGAAGATAACTTGGTAGAGCGCGATACCAAGGATCGCGATAAGGAAGACGTGGACGAGATAGTCATCCGCCTGACTGCTCATGGCGCGCACCTCCGGCACGACGATCCTCCGGATCAATGCGATCACCGAACCCATCAGCGTCATCAGGCCGCCGATCAGCGCCAGCCAGTAGAAGACCGGATCGACCCAAAAGTCGAGATCGAGCGATCCGCCGACAAAGCCCGCGATATGTCCCAAGAGCACCGCCAGGATACCCCAGTGGAACAGATTCATGGCCCAGCCCTGGACCCGGCGGTTGAACAGGCCGCTCGCCCGGGTGGTGAAGGAATAGGGCCGGAACACCATGCGGATGACCGGCACGGCGAAGAACAGCGTGAACGCCACATAGGGGTACACGCCCCAAATCAGGTTCGTCATAGCTCTGCCCCGTTTTCTGAAGCCGTGTGGTTGGCCGCCGCCGGGCCGCAAACGGTGGCGGGGACCGGCCGGCGATCGTCATCGGCGGGCGGCTGCCACTTCGGGCCACCGGCCATCTGCGCAATGTCCTCGGCCAGCGCGACGCCCAGGGCGTCGACCAGGTGCGCGTAGGGGCTCTCGTGCCGGCGCAGCGCCGACAGCAGCGACGCGAGCCCCGTGGTCAACATGGTCTCCACGAAATAGCGGCGCAGCCCTATTCGGTCCTGGTCGCTGCGCTCCAGGCTTAGCCCAAGGAACTCGACCATGACCGGCACGAAATCCGCCAGCTCGCCGCCCGCCAGTTCGACGCCGAAATGGCGGTAGATATTGCCGATCTCCAGCATGTAGCCGTTGCGCCCCGACATGCCGGCGCCGCGGCAGGACTGCGGCTCTTCGTAGAGGTGCGAACCGATATAGAGCGACACCGCCGGCGCCAGTTCCAGGGTCGCCACGTATTCCTCGGCGCTTCCGGCCAGGGGGGCGGCGAGGAAATTGTCAAGCGGCTCCCGCAGCGCCTCCGGCGCCGCCGCGAGGGCCGCCAATGCGGCCTCGATCCTGGCCGGATCGCGGTCTTCCGGATAGAGGAACAGCTCCGAAATCAGGCGGTAGGCCGCGGTCAGTTGGGTCCTGTCCATGGGCGTTCTCCGTCGGGCCCCGTCCCTAGCTCGCGACCCCGGGCGTCCGCCCGTGGAAGGACCTGCGCCGCCGTGGCGATTTGCCCGGCGCCAATTCGTCGAACCCGACGAAACCGCGTTCGATGTAGGGCGCGTTCTCGGTCTCCTCAGGCCGCGTCGTCGCGATGACGAAGCGCTCATGGAAGTGGGCCAGCGCCAGCAGACGGTGCATATCGCGGGCGTCCTGCATGGTCAGACCGACCTCGCGCAACGGCGCTTCGTCGGTCACGCCCTCCACCCGCTCCGCACGCCGGAACGTCCGCACCGCCAATTGGCGCCTCAACGCCTTGGCGACCTCTTCCTCGTCTCCGGCCGCCAGCAGGCGGGCGAGATATTTTATCGGAATGCGGAATTCGTCGAGGTTGGGGATGACGCTGTCCTTGCCGACCATGTCGTAATGGCCGCGCTGCTCGATGGCGTTCGCCACCGGGCTTTCCGGCGGGATGTAGAACAGGCTGGGCAGGGTGCGGAACTCCGGATGGAGCGGCAGCGCGATCTCCCAGTCCTTGACCATGCGGTAGACCGGCGAGCGCCGGCAGGCGTCGATCCAGGAATCGCTGATGCCCTGGCGCCGCGCCACCTCGACAACAGCCGGATCATGGGGGTCGAGAATGATCTCGCGGTGACGCCGAACGAGTTCCGTTTCCGCGGCGTTCGCCGTTTCCGCGACGCGGTCCAGGTCATAAAGAAGCGGCCCCATATAACGGATACGGCCGGGACAGGCCTGGAAGCAGGCCGGCGGCTGTCCGGTCTCGATCCTGGGATAGCACAACAGGCATTTCT
>JADFJG010000134.1 GCA_022566265.1 Pseudomonadota bacterium
CAACCTGACGACGGGGGCTAATCTCGAGGGGATCGCCATGCCCGAGCAGCTGTTGAAGATCTTCAAGGCGGGGGGCATCTACCCGCTGCTCGAAGCGGAAGGGCTCATCGCCCCGCCGGCATAAGACTTGAGCGTTAGTTGGCGGCCTGGGAATCTGGGGTGGACGCGGCGGGGGGCGGCGCTTTCGAATCCATGTTGCGGCGCAGGGCCAGTTCCGTGGTGACCCGCTTGGCCTTCTGGGGGCTCATCCTGGCGAGAATCGGCGCCACCCGCGCCTCGCGCATGCGCTCCACCACGTCGAGCAATATCGGCATCCCGAGCTCCCCGAAGATGATGGCGGCGTTCTTCGGCTTCATGTTCTCGTAAATCTTCACCAGGCTCTTCAGCTTGGCCTCTTGCTCCTTGTCGTACTGTTTCAGGAGGCCCTTGATCCTCTTCTGGATGACCGCGAGCTCGGCGACCTTCTTGTCGAGGCGCTTCTCCGTCGCCTTGAGCAGGCGTTCGCGCATCTCGATGTCCTTCCGCCAAATCTCCAGTTCGATCCGCCGATCCGCCAATCTCTGCAATAGGTCGATCTCGGCCTGGGTAAACAGGGTCGGGTCCTCGGGAAAATCATCCTTCATGTCGGTCGCCGCGCTCTTTCCCTCAGCGCTCTTTCCCTCCGCGGCCCCGTCCGCCTTGCCGTCCCCGGCCTTGGCTTTTTGCTCATCCCCAGTCTTGGCGTCCGCCTTTTGCGGCTCGTTCTTCGCCTTCTTGGCCCCAGCCTTCTTGGCAGCCGGCTTGGCGGCGCTGGCGTCCGGCTTTTGTTCCGTGGCCTGCTGGGCGTGGGATGGGGAGATGGCGAGCATCTCGATCCCCAGCCAGATGTCGCTCGCCTTGACACCGAGCATGAGCACGGCGACGAAGATGGCGACCGGAAGAAGACGAATATTCATCGAACCCTACTCAACGCGCGGATCGCAAAGCTTCCAGGAGTTCCTGGGCCGCCTCCGATGCCTCGCCGCCGGCGCCTTGACGCGGTTGGTAACCGCCTTCCGGCGCCGGCCTCGGCCGTCCATTACCGTTCCTCGGGCGCGCCTTCGTCGATTTTTCGAGCCGGCTGGCAAGCGTACCGCCGCGGTCCAGCAAGAACGACAGTTCGTCCCTCAGCGCCCGGGCTTCCGCCACCAGTCCCTTGAGCTCTCCGCTGGTCGGGTTCCCGACCTGTTTCAGCTTGCCCAATCCGGTTTCGATCCGGGTCATCGCCGCATCGAAACTGTTGACGACTTCTCGAAGCTCTTCCTTGCCCTTTCGCAAGATCCCGAGGCGGCGGTTCAGCAACGCCGCATAGGCGATGGTAGCGACCAGCAATACCGCCACCAGGCCGTCAAGCAGAAGCGATACCATTACGACCGCTCCCCCTGCTCGACGGCGTCGGCATCGCCGAACTTGGAATCCTCGACCAGGATGGCGATTTTGTCCCCCTTGCGTCCCATGCGCCCGGACAGCAGCGGGACGTTGCCGCATCTGAACTCGATTTTGGGGTCGGCGTTGACGTTGAACATGAGGCGCGATCCGACCTTCAGATCCATGACATCTCCCAGTCTCATGATCTGCTCGTCGAGGACGGCCTCGATGTCGACATCCGTTTCCCACATCTCGTTCGCCAAATGAACCTCCCAGATCGAGTCGCGGCCGAACTTCTCGCCGACGAACATCTGCAGCAGGAGTTCGCGTACGGGCTCCAGCGTGGCATAGGGAAGCACCAGTTCCAGCCTCCCGCCACGATCCTCCATGTCGATTCGAAAGCGGGCGAGAATGGCGGCGTTGGCCGGACGCGCGACGGTGGCGAAGCGGGGGTTGGTCTCCAGCCGGTCGAAGCGGAAATTGACCGGGGTCAGGGGATCGAACGCGGCGGAAAGATCGGCAAGGACCACAAGGATCATACGCTCGACCAGGCTGCGTTCGATGGTGGTGTAGGGCCGGCCCTCGATGCGGAGCGCCGCCGTGCCCTTGCGGCCGCCGAGAAGGACGTCGACGATGGAGTAGATGAGCGCGCTATCGACCGTCAGGATGCCGTAATTGTCCCACTCCTCGGCCTTGACCACGCTGATCATGGCCGGCAGCGGAATGGAATTGAGATAATCGCCGAAGCGCACCGAGGTGATGTTGTCAAGCGTGACTTCGACATTGTCCGAGGTGAAGTTGCGAAGCGACGTGGACATCATGCGGACGAGCCGGTCAAACACGACCTCCAGCATGGGCAGGCGTTCGTAGGATACCAGCGCGCTGTTGATGAGCGCCTTGATGCCGGATTTGTCGTCGTTGCCCTCGTCGTCGGCGAAACCCAACAGGCTGTCGATTTCGTCCTGATTGAGGACACGGCTTGTCGACTCGCCGCCGGTGCTATCGTCTCCGGTGTCGCCGTCTTCCTCGGCGGCCTCCCATTCGGCGGCCAGTTTGTCGTCGTCGCTCGCGCCCTCGTCGTCACCGTCGCCCTCGGCCATCGCCGCCCATTCCGCGGCCATGGCCTCATCGTCGATCTCTGAGGATTCTGCGTTTTTTTCGGTATCGTTATCAGCCATCGAAAATCGTCACTCGCTACTATTGGATCAGCATTTCCTTGAACAGGATGTCGTTGATCCTGACGGGCTTGGCCACTTCGTTGATGCGCCTCAAAAGGTCCTCGCGCAACCGGTACATGCCCGCCGAACCGCGGAGATCCTCCACCCTGAGCTCACGCAGATAGATTTGGAAACCGTCGACGATCCGGGGCATCAGCAACTCCAGAATCTTGATATCGGATTCCTCTTCGAGTTCGAGGCTGATGTTGATCTTGAGGAAGTTGGTGCGCCGGCCCGACGAATTGAGGTTCACCAGCATCTCGGGCAGATCGAAAAACACCGCTTTCTGGAGGGCGGCGGCCTTTTCCTCCTCGGCCGATTTCTCTATCCCGAGATAGGAATCGGCAAAGCCACTGAAATAGACCCCGGCGGCGCCGGCGCCGATAACGAAAATCGGAAGAACCATGAATAGGACGAGTTTCTTGCCGCTTAATTTCTTGCGGGAAGATCCTTCTTGTTCTTCCTCGGCCGACTCCTCCTCGTCTTCTTCGGTTTTTTCTAATGCCTGATCGGTCATCGAGGTCACTCGGTTGCCATGAAATTACGCCTGCGGGAAAGGACCACAGGTTAGCCAACCTTGGTTAACAAGACGTTGAAGGGCCCGAGAGAGGCGGTGACCCTCCGCGCCATATGGGCAAAAAAGGATCGTCGGCGAGAGTAGCCCGACACCGTTAAGAATGGGTGGAGGTAACGACTCGTTAAGGTCCGTGGCGCCAGCGATCGTCGTTCAGCCTGGGCTTTAGAGCACTATCCGACCAGATGGAATCGTTTGACCGGGATTATTTTGCGCCGTGGCTAGGCGCGCGCCGCATGGCGATGCTTTAGCATCGGCAAAGGGGCGCAACGACGCCACGGCGCAAAAGAACCCGGCCTTCGGTGGGGCAAAACGGCCCCTCGGATGCGTCGCGACGCTTGCCCGATGTCCTACATCGCGCCGCGCGCCGCTCCTACCCGAGGGACCGTTTTGCCCCATCAAATCGCTTCCAGCTGGTCGGATAGCGCTCTAAGTACCTACTTTCCCGGCTATAGGATCCATGACGCCCGCCGGTGCCCCGGTACGAACTGCCGGGCAAAGCCTACCCAAATCGGCAAAATAAACTGCCGCCGATCCCGTGCTCTCTCCTTAACCGATTGTCATCAAAGGATAAATGTTTTTGGCATGGCGCATGCACATGTGACGCCGGATTTTGGATCTGTCAATCAGTGATGGTGTGACGAAAATGAAAACCCCATCATACGTGGCGCTTTCCCAGCAAATGGTAATGCGCAAGCAAATTGGCGTCATTGCCAACAATGTCGCCAACAGTGGAACGCCCGGCTACAAGGCCGACCGCCTGATGTTCGCCGAGCACCTGACCAAGCCCAAGGGCGGGGACCAGATTTCCTATACCCGCATGGCCGGCGTGAAAACGGGGTTCCACGCCGGCGGCATCGCCAGCACCGGCAATTCCCTCGATCTGGCGATCCAGGGCGACGGCTTCTTCGTCATCGATACTCCGGCGGGGCCGCGCTATACCCGTAACGGCCATTTCCAACTCGACCAAAACGGTCAGCTGGTGACCAGCCAGGGGAGCCTCGTTCTCGGCCAAGGCGACCAGCCCATCGTGATCCCGGAGGACGCGGGAACGATAACGATCGCCAAGGACGGCACCGTATCCGGGGGTGGCGGAGATTTCGGTTCCATCCAGTTGGTCCGTTTCGCGACCATGGAAGGAATGAAGAAGGCCGGCGGCGGGTTTTTCACCACCGAGACCAACCCCGAACCGGCCATCGATTCGTTCGTCATCCAGGGCAGTCTCGAGGAATCGAATGTCGAGCCTATCCTGGAAATTACCCGCATGATCAAATTGATGAACGCCTACAAGTCCACCCAGAAGGCCATCGAGTCGGAACATGAACGACAGCGCCGGGCGATAGAGCGGCTCGGGCGCATGCCCTAGGGCTTGAATCAACAGCGTGATTCGAAAGAAGGAGTGATTCCATGGGTTCTCTTAGTATCGCGGCGACGGGAATGCTCGCGCAGCAGCTTAACGTCGACGTCATCGCCAACAACATCGCCAACCTCAGCACCACCGCTTTCAAACGTCAGCGGCCTGAATTCGTCGATCTGCTGTACCAGACGGAAATCCAGGTGGGTTCGACCTCGTCGGACGGCGGGACTGTCATAGTCTCCGGCGCCCAGTTCGGCACCGGCGTGACGATCGGTTCGGTGTATCGCATCCACGAGCAGGGCAACATGCTGAGGACCGGCAACAATTTCGACCTCGCCATCGAGGGCAAGGGATTCTTCCAGATCCTGAAGCCCGACGGCACCACCGCCTTTGTGCGCGCCGGGGCGTTCCAGATCGGGCCTTCGGGCACCATCGTCACCTCCCAGGGGTTGACGGTGCAGCCCGGCGTTACCATCCCCGCTGACGCGCTCGAGGTCACCATCAACGACAGCGGTGAGGTTCTGGTCAAGCTTGCCGGCCAGACGACCCCCCAGAACGTCGGCCAGTTGCAGCTGGCCACCTTTGCCAATGAGGCGGGCCTGCAGTCCCTGGGCGACAATTTGTTCGATGAAACGGATGCGTCGGGCACCGCCACTACGGGTGTACCGGGCTCCGCCGGTTTCGGGACCATCCTGCAGGGCTTCCTCGAGACCTCGAACGTCAACATGGTCTCCGAGATCACCTCCCTGATCGCCGCCCAGCGGGCCTATGAGCTGAACTCGAAGGTCCTCCAGGCTTCGGACGAGATGCTGTCCACCCTGGTCTCGACGATTTAAGGAGGCATGGCATGCGGACCTTAATGGCGATTGCCGTCCTGACGATCACCCTCGCGGCGGCCTCCGCCGACGCCGCCCAGACCAGGGACGTGGTGACCGTCGAGGGCGACTTCGTGCGCCTCGGCGATCTCTTCGAAGGCATCGGCGAGAAGGCATCGGTCGCCATCGCCCACGCGCCGCCGCCGGGAGGCCGCGCGGTCTACAACGCCACCCGGCTGGCCTCCTTCGCCAATTCCCACGGCATCGCCTGGCGGCCGGTAAGCAGGTTCGATCGGGTGGTCGTAAAGCGCGCCAGCCAGATCATCAGTGGCGAGGAAATCCATGCGGCCCTGCGCCGTGAACTCCAGAAGCGGGGTATCGCAAAGGGATCGGAGATCGAGTTCACCAACCGCAGGACCTCGATTCACCTGCCCATCGGTGCCCCGGCGACCCTGGCCGTGCGGAACCTGAATTATGAAAGGCGTACCGGCCGCTTCACCGCGACCGTAACGGCGCCCGCCGATCACCTCTCGCCCGCCAGTCTGGTCGTCACCGGGCGCGTCTACAAGGTCATCGAGGTGCCGGTGATGAACCGGCGCGTGCCCAAGGGAGAGGTCATCACCGCCGACGATATCGACTGGATCAGGCTGCCGGCGACCCAAGTCCGGCGCAACATCATCGTCGATGAAGGCCGTCTGCTCGGCAAGGCGCCGCGGCGGGGATTGCGCGCCGGCCAGCCCATCCGCAATGGCGATGTCCGGGCACCCATCGTCGTCGCCAAGGGGAGCTTGGTGACCATAATACTCAAGACCCGCAGCATGGTCCTGACCTCCAAGGGCCGCGCCATCGAGAACGGCGCCATCGGTGATACCGTCAAGATCATGAATACCCGGAGCAAAACCGTCATCGAGGCGTTGGTCGCCGGCGTCAGCCGGGTGACCGTGAGCTCGATCGTCATACTGCCGTGAATGAGGACCGTCCGATGACGAAATTTTTCCGAATTCCACTGTACCGGCTTCTCGCCATGGCGATCCTTGCCGTGGCGGTCTCCGGCTGCATGCTATCAAAGAGGCTGTCACAGGTCGGTGAATCACCACCGCTGACACAGATCCAAAATCCAGCAGCGGTGCCCTCCTACCGACCTGTCAGCCTCCCCATGCCCAGGGTCGAGCTCATAGGGCACGAGCCCAATTCGCTGTGGCGCGCCGGCGCGCGGTCATTCTTCAAGGACCAGCGCGCCGGCCAGATCGGCGACATCCTAACCGTGGTGATCAATATCGATGACAAGGCGAAGCTCACCAATAGCTCCAAACGGGACCGCGACGCCGATGAATCGTTGAGTCTCGGCGGTCTCTTCGGCTTTGAAGCCAACCTCGATAGATTCCTGCCCAACCAGGTAAATAACAAGAGTCTGATCGACATCGACGGCAAGACCCAAAGCACCGGATCCGGCACCATCGATCGGGACGAGAAAATCGAGCTAAAGGTGGCGGCGGTGGTGACGCAAGTGTTGCCCAATGGCAATCTGGTTATCCATGGCCGTCAGGAAATGCGGGTCAACTTCGAGGTCCGCGAACTGACCGTCGCCGGCATCATCCGTCCCGAAGACATCACTTCGAGCAATACCATCAGCTACGAGAAGATCGCCGAAGCGCGGGTGTCTTATGGCGGCCGCGGCCTCATCTCGGACGTTCAGCAGCCTCGCCTTGGCTACCAGGTGCTGGACATCCTGTCACCGTTCTGATCGGGTGGCCTTTTCCGGCCTCGATTTGAAGTCCTGGTTCGGCGTCGAAAAAAGGCCCGCGTGTTTGCATCGGCCTCTTCCTTGACCCAAGAGATACGGCCCCACGGGCAAGCGGTCCTGGGATCAGTCGTCGCGCCGGGTCTTCTCCATTCGCTCGTGGCGTTCCTGGGCTTCCAGGCTGAGTGTCGCTATGGGACGGGCCTCCAGGCGGCGCACGTTGATCGGCTCACTGGTTTCTTCGCAATATCCATAACTGCCGCCCTCGATGCGCTCCAAAGCCTCGTCGATCTTGGCGATCAGCTTGCGCGCACGGTCCCGGGTCCGGAGTTCCAGGGAGCGATCGGTCTCGAGCGAGGCCCGGTCGGCAATGTCAGGCTCCTGCAAGCCGCCTTCCTGAAGGTGCTGCAGGGTCTCGGATGTTTCCTGCAACAAATCCCCGCGCCAGCGCAGAAGCTTCTGGCGGAAATACTCCCGTTGCTTCGCATTCATGAACGGCTCGCTCTCGGCCGGCCGGTAATCTGGAGGCAGCGTCACGGACATTGCTCATACCGCACTGAGGACAGGGAAAAAACCGGCGCGGAGTATATGAATCTCACCGCCCGGTCGCAAGAACTACAAGAGACCCTCGGCAGAAGCAAGCAAAGTCCGTATTAATCAATAGCTTAAGGAAATGGCGGAGCGCCGCTAGTGGGGCGAGTACTTGGCAAGCTCGACAGCGGCGCGCAATTCGATTTCGTCCAGCAGTTCCTGGAGCCTGGGATCGTCAACCGATTGCCGCTCGGACCGGGCGAGCCGGGCGAGCTGATCGAGCATCTGACGCGACAGCGCTCCGGCCAGCAGGCCGTGGCGGATCTCGTCCAAATGATCGAGTAGATCTTGGGCACGGAGCTTGGCCCTCGATGTCCCCGAGGTCGCGTCATGCACTTCCTGGAGCACCAGGAGCGAATCGACGGTACCGACCGGGGTACTGGAATTGCTGTTCCCGGTTAGGGCACCCGCTTCCCCGGTCACCAAATGATCGGTGAACTGACCAGAGGCGCCGGCACTGGTTTTGCCCGAGCGCCTGACCGACGTCGAACGGATGGGTACATTTTGGGTGATCTTCATATCTGGGCCGTGAATCGTTATTCCTACCCGATCGGCATCAAACTGACGCGAGTGTGGTTAAAAAGCGGTTAACTCTTTGGGATTTCACACAAAATAGAGCCTTGTCCGGGTTCCGGCCACGGCCTCCAGGCGGCACCCTTAGGGGGCCGGCCCGCCGGCATAGACGACGCTCCCTGGAGGAACATCCTTAGCCCGAATATTTCATGAAGGCGCTCCCTCTGGGTGTGTTAAGTGTTTTACTTCAATGGCTTGTCTCGTTATTCGAAAAGCGGCGTTTTGTACCCTCGTCCGCTGAACGGTTTTGCGCCGGCCCTGTTTGTCCAAATCGGCGCACGAAACCTCAAGCCATGGCGATGCTATGACTTTCGGCTTCGCGCACCGCCTTGGACAAACATTGCTCGCCGCGAATTCCGTTCCCTTCAGTAGAGTCGAGGAAGGGCGCGGTGGCTTGGGCCATGACGGCATCGCTCCGTTTCCCTTCCCCGCTCATCAAACCGGACGTGCGGATTTCCCGCATCCGGCTTTCCGACCGG
>JADFJG010000028.1 GCA_022566265.1 Pseudomonadota bacterium
TGGTGCGCCAGCCCCACATGCTGGCGTCGCGCGCCGTCGAGTCGCAACACGTGCTGGTGGCGACGCCGGTGATGAGCAGGGTATCGATGCCCTGTTCCTTCACCAGCGTATCCAGTTCCGACGGGTGTGGAATGAAGGCCGAGTAGCGGATCTTGATGACGGTCCTATCCTCGGGCCGTACATCCAAGGCCGGGAAGATCGCGAAGCCCTCGCCGTTCCTCGACAGCAACTCTCGCCGTCTTGACCAAACTTCGGGGCTGGTGGCTTCCCGGCGATTGGCCCAGTCGTCGGGGTCGGCCGGCACCTCGGTCTGGACCCACACGACCAAGCCCTTCGCCGCCCGGACCGCCTGGGCAAGCCGGTTGATGTTGCCCACGATCGCCCGGCCGCCGGGGACCGGGGACGGCATGGTGTCCTTGACGAAGTAGTCCTGCATGTCGACGACGACCAGGGCGGTCTTGGATGGGGTGAGGGACCCGTAAGCATGGAGCCGCCCGCCGCGCCTGGATTTGGCGCGCGCTATGAAATAGGGATCGATCGGCAGCTCGGCCATTGTATCTCCCCGCTACCCGGCCGCCTCGGGCGCCTCGGCCACGCCGGGGCCATGACCGCCAAGCTGGCGCCGGAGGAACTCGAAACTCCGCTCATAGGACAGGTCCGAGGCCTGGCCCTGATCGGCCGGCACGTCGGCGTCCGGCGTGATCTGGGCGAAGCTGTGGCCCATGCCTTCATACCAGTGCAGCTCGTAGGTCTTGCCGAGACGGTCGAGCGCCCGGCTGAACGCCTCCACTTCCTCACGGGGCGTCGAGTGATCTTCGGTGCCGTAGTGGCACTGAAGCTGGCAGTCGATGCCCTCCAGCTCGCGCACATCGGGGAACAGGCTCTGGTGGTAGACGATTCCGGCCTGAAAGGCGTCGGTGCGGGCGGCGGCCAGCAGGGCCAGCCCGCCACCGAGGCAGAATCCCATGATCCCGACCTTTCCCTCAGGCCCGACCCAGGGAAGGCCGCGCAGGAACCGGGCGCCGCCGGCGAGCTCCTCGACCGCCGCCGTCACATCCAGCGAGTTCTTCGCCTGCAGCCCCTCGGCGCGGTTGGCCGGCAGCTGCCCGCCCATGTAATCGGGCGAGAGCGCGACGAACCCCGCGCGGGCGTATCGGCGGGTGATCTCCCGCTGCGTCCAAGTCAGGCCCCCCATGCCGGAGAGCAGCACCACCCCTGGCCGCGGCTTGCCGTCCACCGGGCGGGCGAGGAAGGCGTTGGTGTAGACGCTCTCGGTCTCGTTGCGGGCGGTCTCGTTGCGGGCGGTCTCGTAGCCGGCGTGCAGCGACACGATACGCTCGCCGTCGGCGATTTCGCCCGCCTCCTGATCCCCGGCGGCGCCACCGCCCCCGCTGCCTGTTTTTGCCACCGCCATGCCTTCCGTATCGCTGGCTTTCGTCCAAAGTTGAGGCCTTCGCGCAACTATAACTGGATCGTGGAATTTCGCGTAGCGGTTCGTATCGAATGTCCGCGCCGGTGGAATTCGCGATAGGATCGGCATGTCAAACCACCACTGCCACGGAGAGGTCCGAATTTGCCCGTGACCGACGATGATGAGCGCGCCGCCGCCCTCGAATTCGCCGACGCCATGGCCGCGTTCTGGGAGGATCTCATCGGCCCCCGGCTTCTTGGCTTCTATCTTATCGGCAGCCTCGCCCATGGCGGCTTCAACCGCCGTTACAGCGATATCGACCTGGCGCTGCTCGCCGAGAACGGGCTCGACGAAACCTTGCTCGATCGCGCCCGCGCGCATGGGGTGTCGATCTCGCCCGAGCTGGCCCCGAAGCTGTCGCTATTCTGGTCCGACCGGCGCTTTTCCGCCGGCCGGTTCCCGCCGCTGGACCGGATCGATTATCTCGATCATGCCATCGCCCTGGTGGAGCGCGAGCCGGTGCGCCCCGAGCGGCCGTCGCTCGATGACATCCGCGCCTATCTTCGCGGCGCGCCGTTGGCGATCTGGGCGGAGAGAGCGGCGCGTTTCGCCACCCTTGACCGTCTCGAGGCGGAGGACCACAAGCCCTATCTGCGGGCGCTGCTCTATCCCGCGCGGCTCATCTACAGCTGGTCGACGGGCCAGATCGCGTCGGTTGAGGATGCCGTCGCCTATCTCGATGAATGCCGCCCGGCGGGGCTCGATGCCGGCCTGATTACCCGCGCGCTCCGGTGCCGCTCCCGGTCCGCCGATCCCGATGATCTCTTCGGGGAACGAAAATCGCTGCCTGGCCAGGTCGATGCCTGCCGGCGCCTGATCAAAGGTTAGGGCGCTATCCGCCGACGCCGCGCTAAAGCCGCGCCAGGCGCTCGGTCAGCAGGGCGAAGAAGCCGTCGGCGTCGATGCCGTCGATCACCGTGGCGTTGGGCGCCTTGCCGGTGACGCCCCACCAATCCACCACCGTGCGCCCGAGGGTGAGCGCGCTCTCGGTCTCGATGGCGACATGGGCCTCGCGGCCGCCGAACAGCGCCGGGTCAAGCAGATAGGCGATGACGCAGGGATCGTGAAGCGGGCTTCCCATCCCGCCGATGCGCCCGCGGTGCCTGTCGGCGGCGAAGGCGAGCATGCCCGAGACCGCTTGCGAGACCGGCGTGCCGATGGCCTCGATGGCGCCTAGGCGATCGGCGGTGACGATGGCCTTGTGGGTGACGTCGAGCCCGACCATGGTGATCTTGACGCCCGAGGTGAACACGATTTGCGCCGCGTCGGGATCGACATGGATGTTGAACTCCGCCGCCGGGGTGACGTTGCCGAGCCCGATCGCCCCGCCCATGAGCACGATCTCGCCGATACCGCGCTTGATCTCCGGGGAGCGGGCGAGCGCGGCGGCGATGTTGGTCAGCGGCCCGAGCGCCGCGATGGTGACGGCGGCCTCGGGCGCGTGCAAAGTTTCGATGAGGAAATCGACCCCGTGCAGGGGCGCGGGCGCGCCTTCGGGCTCGGGCAGCCGGGCGCCGTCGATCCCGGTCTTGCCATGGACGTGCTCGGCCGTCACCAGCTCCCGCTCGAGCGGCCGGGCGCAGCCGGCATAGACCCCGAGTCCCCCCTTTCCGGCCAGATCACGGATGCGCCGGGCGTTCCGTTCGGTCATTTCCAGGGGCACGTTGCCGGCGACGGTGGTGACGCCGAGGACCTCGATCTCCGCCGGCGAGGCGAAGGCCAACAGCAGGGCCACCGCGTCGTCCTGTCCGGGATCGCAGTCGATGATGACGGGCCGTGCGCTCAAATCTTGTCCTCCCAAGTGTGCCGGCGTCGATGACCGGCGCCTCCTTCGCTAGCATTCGGATCGGCACCGATCAAGCGGCCCGTCCGGGAGTTTCCAAAAGCTTGCGGTGACGGGTCGGGAGGGGCATGGTATACACGCCGACGCGGTGGAATTGTCGGGCAACCGGATTTGCCGTGGACTGACAACCGCAACATATTTTCTGAGGGGGCGCCGTTGCGGGCATCGGGCGTAAAGCGGAAACTAACCGTGATTCTCGTCGCCGACGTCGTCGGTTTCAGTCGCCTGATGGGCGTCGACGAAGAAGCGACACTGGCGACGCTGAACTCCTATCGTGAAATCATGGTGGGTCTGATCGCCGCCCATGACGGGCGTGTCGTCAGCACCACGGGCGATGGATTGCTGGCGGAGTTCCCGAGCGCGGTCGAGGCGATGCGCTCGGCCGTCGAGATCCAGGAAAATATCAAGACCCGCAACAGGGAACTTCCCGACGACCGCAAGATGCGTCTGCGCATCGGCGTCAATCTCGGTGACGTCATGGTCGAGGGTGACGACCTATACGGCGACGGCGTCAACGTGGCGGCGCGCCTGGAGACCATCGCGGATCCCGGCGGCATCTGCGTCGCCGGCACCGTCTACGATCAGGTCAAGAACAAGCTGGACCTGGAATACAAGAATCTTGGCGAACAGAAGGTCAAGAACATCGCCGATGCGGTGCGCGCCTACGCCGTGCTGCTCGGGCCTCCCGAGGCAGTGTCCGCGGGCATCGACAGCGGACCGCCGCCGCTCCCCAGAAGGCCATCGATCGCCGTGCTGCCGTTCGCCAACTTCAGTGGCGATCCCGAGCAGGAGTATTTTTCCGATGGCATCACCGAGGATATCATCACCGGACTTTCCAAGATATCCGGCCTGCTCGTCGTCGCCCGCAACTCGTCATTCGTTTACAAGGGCAAGGCCGAAAATGTCCAGCAGGTGGGCCAGGACCTTGGCGTCAAACATGTGCTCGAGGGCAGTGTGAGGAAGGTCGGCGAACGGGTGCGCATCACCGCGCAGCTGGTCGACGCCGAGACCGGCTATCACCTGTGGGCGGAGCGCTACGACCGGGAACTCACGGACATCTTCGAACTGCAGGACGAGATCACCGGCAACATCGTGGCGGCGCTCGAGGTCAAGCTGACGGCCGGCGAGCACGAGCAGGTGACGCACCGCTACACCGAAAACATGGAGGCTTACGATCTGTTCCTGCAGGCACGGGAATGCCGCCTGATCCATACCAGGGAAGCCATGGCGCAGGCGCGGGCGATGTTCGAGCAAGCCATCGCCCATGACCCGGATTTCGCCGGCGCCTACGCGGAGCTGTCCCATCTCTACCTGATAAACTGGCACCACCAGTGGAGCGACGCGCCCAAGGACCTCGATCACGCCTATGAACTGGTGAAAAAGGCCGTGGCGCTCGATGAGTCCCTGCCCGAAGCCCATACCTATCTGGGCTGGATCGATGTGTGGAGAGGACGGCACGCCGAGGCCGTCACCGAGGCCAAGCGGGCGATCGAGATCGATCCCAACTTCGCCGAGGGTTATGCGCGCCTGGCGGAGATCCTGACCTTCGCCGGCAAGCCCGAGGAAGGCATCGAGTTGATGAAGAAGGCGATGCGCCTCAACCCCCATTATTTCGGCTGGTACCTGTTCGCCCTTGGCCATGCCTATTATCTCGCGGGAGAACCCGGAGAGGCGACGGCAACCCTGAGACGGGCGGTGGTCCGCAGTCCCAATTTCCTGCCCGCCCACCTCATCCTCGCCGCCGTCCACGGCGAGGCCGGCGAGATCGAGGAGGCGCGGGCGGCGGTGGCGGAAATCCTCAGGATCAGCCCCCGCTATTGCCTCGAGCTCGTGACGCGGCGGCCCTACAGCGACGAGGCGGTGCTCGAGCGCCTGATCGACGCCCTCGGCAAGGCCGGCCTGCCGGGAATCTAAGGGCGGCGCGTCGTCTGCTCGCTCCGCCTGGCGCCGCCCTCAATCCCCGTCCTCATTCAGGGTCAGCAGGCTGGCGTTGCCGCCGGCGGCGGTGGTATCGACGCTCACCGTCCGTTCGGTGGCGAAGCGGTGCAGGTAATGGGGCCCGCCGGCCTTGGGCCCGGTGCCCGACAGGCCCTCGCCGCCGAACGGCTGCACGCCGACGACGGCGCCGACCATGTCGCGGTTGACGTAAATGTTGCCGACGCGCACGCGGGAACGGATGGAATCGACGAAGCCGTCGATGCGGCTGTGGATGCCAAGCGTCAGCCCGTAGCCGGTGCCATTGATGGCGGAGATCACCGAGTCCAGACGCCCGGTGCGCCAGGGGATGAGGTGGAGGATGGGCCCGAAGACCTCGCGCTCGAGCACATCGAGGCGCTCGATGCGATAGAGCCGGGGGGCGAAAAAGGACCCGAAGCGGGTCTCTTTCCCCAACTCGCACTGATAAAGCAGTTCTCCCTCGCGCGCCATGCGCTCGCCATGGCGTTCCAGCGCCTCCCTGGCCCCTTCGTCGATCACCGGGCCGATGTCGGTCCTGATCAGGCCGGGATCGCCGATGACGAGCTCGGCCATGGCGCCGGTCAACATCCGGACGATCCCGGCGACGATGTCTTGCTGGACGAACAGCACCCTGAGCGACGAGCAGCGCTGGCCGGCGCCGAGGAACGAAGATGAGATGACGTCCGCCACCACCTGTTCCGCCAGCGCCGAGGAATCGACGATCATGGCGTTCTGGCCGCCGGTCTCGGCGATCAGCGGCACGATGGCGCCGGGGCGCGCCGCGAGGGCCTGGTTGATCGCCCGCGCGGTCTCGGTCGAGCCGGTGAAGGCGACCCCATCGATGCGCGGATCGGCGACCAATCTGGCGCCCACCGCCTCGCCCGCTCCGGGCAGGAGATGGAGCACGTCGCCGGGCACCCCCGCCTGGTGCAACAAACTGACGGCGTATCGGGCGATCAGCGGCGTCTGCTCCGCCGGCTTGGCGATCACCGCGTTGCCCGCCGCCAGCGCCGCCGTGACCTGGCCGCAGAAGATGGCGAGGGGGAAGTTCCACGGGCTGATGCAGGCGAAGACGCCGCGGCCTTGAAGCCCGAGCCGGTTGTCCTCTCCGGTCGGGCCCTTCAACTCCACCGGACACGCGAAATCGGCGACGGCGCGCACGGCGTAATAGCGGCAGAAATCCACCGCCTCGCGGACCTCGGCCACGGCATCGGTGATGGTCTTGCCCCCCTCGCGCACCAGCAGCGCGATCAGCGCGGCGCGGTGTTCCTCGAAGAGGTCCCCTGCCGTGTCGAGGATGGCGGCGCGCGCCTCGGCCGGCGTCCGCTCCCATTCGGGCGCCGCCGCGCTTGCCGCTTTGAGCGCCGCGCCGATATCGCGCCGGCTCGCGTCGATCACGGTGCCGACGGTGCGCCGGCGGTCGGCGGGGTCGAGGATCGGGCGCGGCTTCGCCTTGCCCTTGATCTCGGCGCCGCCGATCACGCACGCCGCCCGCCGGCGTTTCTTCAAGGCGTTGCCGATGCCCTCCGCCAGGGGCTCCAGCGCCGCGGCATCGGCGAGATCGACGCCGGCGGAGTTCCGCCGCCCGGGCCTGAAAAGATCCGCGGGAAGCGGGATCATCGGGTGGGGCTTGACCGCCAGCCCGGCGGCCGCCGCCACCGGATCTTCGATGATGTCCTCGATCGGCGCGGCGTCATCGACGATACGGTTGACGAAGGAGGTGTTGGCGCCGTTCTCGAGCAACCGGCGGACGAGGTAGGGCAGCAGATCCTCGTGCGAGCCGACGGGGGCGTAGACGCGGCAGCGATACCCTTCCGCCCCCGCACCGGCCAGTTGTTCGTACAGCGCCTCGCCCATGCCGTGCAGGCGCTGGAACTCGAACGCGCCGTCCTTGCCCGCGAGCTCGATGATCACCGCCACGGTCTGGGCGTTGTGGGTGGCGAACTGGGGGAAGAAGGCGCCGTCCCGCGCCAGAAGCTTCCGCGCGCAGGCGATGAAAGAGACATCGGTCGCGACCTTGCGGGTGAACACCGGGTACCCGGCAAGGCCGTCTTGCTGGGCGCGCTTGATCTCGGTGTCCCAGTAGGCGCCCTTGACCAGGCGCACCATGATCCGGCGCCGGTGCGCGCGCGCCAGTTGCTCGAGCCAGTCGATGACCGGGCCGGCGCGTTTCTGATAGGCCTGCACGGCGAGGCCCAGGCCGTCCCAACCGGCGAGCGCCGGCGCCGCCGAGACCCGTTCGAAGATCTCCAGCGACGGCTCGAGCCGGTCGGCCTCCTCGGCATCCACCGTCAGGCCGATGCCGGCGTCCCTGGCGGCTTGACAGAGGACCAGCAGCTTCTCCGCGAGCTCCGCCACCACCCGGCCCCATTGGGCGAATTGGTATCTCGGATGAAGGGCCGAAAGCTTGACCGAGACCGAAGCCGCCGCCACCGGATCGGCGTCGTCGGCGCGCGCGCCGATGGCGGCGATCGCGGCGGCGTAGGCGTCGAAGTAGCGCCCGGCGTCCGCCGCCGTCAACGCCGCCTCGCCCAGCATGTCGTAGGAGTGGGTGTACCCCGCCTCTTCCGCCGCCGCCGCCCGGTCGAGCGCATCCTCGATGGTCCGTCCCATGACGTATTGGCGGCTGAGGATGCCGAGCGCGGCGTTGATCGACTGGCGGATCACCGGCTCGCCCGAGCGCGCGACGAGACGGCCCAGGAGGCCGAAGACGTCGCGCTCATCTTCGCTGTCGAGCCGGACGACGCGCCCGGTCAGGATCAGCCCCCAGGTCGAGGCGTTGACCAGCAGGGAATCGCTGTGGCCGAGGTGCCTCATCCAGTCGGCGCCGCCGATCTTGTCGCGGATCAGACGGTTGGCGGTCTTGGCGTCGGGGATACGCAAGAGCGCCTCGGCCAGACACATGAGCACGATGCCTTCGCGGTTGGACAGGCCGTATTCTTGCAGGAAGGCGTCGATGCCGCCGGCGCGGACGCGTTTCTCGCGCACGCCCGAGACCAGCTTGCGGGCGGTCCTGGCGATGCGCTTGTCGGCGGTGGCGCCAAGCCTGGCTTGCTCGATCAGCGCCTCGACCATGGCGGTTTCATCGGCGCGGTACTGGGCCCCGATCCTGGCGCGCAAGCGGTCCCGGGAGAAGACCTCGTCGGCGAAGATCATGGCCCGATCATGGGCCATAAGGCGGCAAATCTCCAGTGCCGACCGTCGGCGGCCGACCGTCATCGAAGGATGCGGTAGGCGGCGCGGTCCGCCGCAAACGAACTAGGGCCTGTGGACAATAAAGGGGATTCCCAAATGCGCCGGATTGTGATTCAAGACTGTTTTTTGCCAGGAGGCAGTCTTGATACGCACGGTTTTGTCGGACGCGCAGTGGGATCGGATCAAGGATTCGGTGCCGGGCAAGGACACCGACCGTGGCGTGACGGGCCGGGACAACCGGCTGCGTATCCGCTTGACCCCCGGCCAGCGACACGAGATGACGCAGGCCGAAGCGCTTCTCCAAGGGCTGCCCGTCGCCATCCTGATCGCCGACACCGCGTTCGACGCCGATGCCTTCAGGGCGCGCTTGGCCGCGCGTGGCGCGACCGCCGTGATCCCGTCGAACCGCTCCCGCGCCCAAGCCGTCGCCCACGATCCCGAACTCTACAAGGAACGCCATCTTGTCGAATGCTTCATCAATAAGATCAAACACTTCCGAAGATCGCCACGCGTTACGACAAAACCGTCCAGGCCTTCATGTCGATGATCCGCATCGCCTGTATGATGGTCTGGCTCAGATAATTGTCCACAGGCCCTAGCCCGAGGACCGCCCGACCAGCCCTGTATCGGCGGTCGAGGGTGCCTGAATTCCGGCTCGCGTCCACTGGGCGGACGGACGTTACCGATGGCGTGCGGGAGCGCGAGGATAATCTGAGATCGGATGGGTGAAGGTGAGTACGTTCGAGTGGCTTACCGGCGTTTCACTGCTTTGGACCGTCGTCGCCCTCTGGGTATGGCGTCACCGCGGGATCACGACGAATGACGCCGAGGCGCTCATCGGCAGTTACATCATAGCGGGTGGACTGGGTGTACTGGCGCTGACGCTCATCGACTGATCATCAAGACCGGGACACGGCACCGAGGCGGGCTTGCCTTTGGGCCGGCTTGCCGTTATTTCTACGCCGGCCCGTTCGAGCGGCGCGGTCCAGGCGCCGCCATCGGCCCGCTTATCCGGGAGACGCCATGACCAGCGCCGCGCCTATCCACGAGCCCGCCTTTTTCACCGGCGACCAACTCGAGAGTTTCCACCGCGACGGCTTCGTCATCGTCCGCGGCCTGTTGGCGCCGGACGAGATCGAACGCGTCGCCGGCTGGGTCGACGAGCTGGCGGCGTTTCCGGAAATTCCCGGCCGGTCCATGTTCTATTACGAAGCCAGCGTCCTCGATGCCGATGAGAGGGTGCTGTCGCGGATCGAGTATTTCGCCGATTTCCATGAACGGCTGGGTTCGTTGATGCTTGGGCCGGAACTGCTGGGGCGGAGCGCCGAGCTGTTCGGCGCCGACGCCATCCTGTTCAAGGAAAAGGTCAATTTCAAACTTCCCGGCGGCCAGGGATTCGATCCGCACCAGGACGCCCAGGCGGGCTGGCGGGACTATGGCGATCTGCACATGACCGCCATGATCACCGTAGATCGGGCGAGCGAGGAGAACGGCTGTCTGGAGATCGCCGCCGGCCACCACAAGCGCGGCCTGATCGGCGAGCCATGGAAGCCGATGACGGATGCGCAGCTTGACGGCATCGACTTCGTGAAACTGCCGACCGAGCCGGGAGACGCGGTGTTCTTCGATTCCTTCGTGCCGCACCGCTCGGCGCCGAACCGTTCGGGCCAGCGCCGGCGTATCCTCTACGTCACCTACGCCAAGGCCGCCGATGGCGACCGCCGCGAACGGTATTTCGCCGACAAGCGGCGCAACTATCCCCCCGATATCGAACGCCAGCCGGGCAAGAGTTACGAGTACAAGGTTTAGCCCGGGCCTCGCGGCCGTTTTCCCTGACCTACCCCGCCGTCCGCCTCTCGCCGCCGGCGACGCTTTTCGCCGGTTCCTCGATGCGCTCGATGAAAAGCGCGCGCACCCTTTCCGCCGTCGCCGTCATCTCGTCCTTGAGCGCCGCGAAGCTCAAGGCGCCCGCCGCCCTGGCGAGGGTCGTCTTCAGGCCCGCCGGCGCTTCCGCCTCGTCGAAGGCGCCGGCGACGGTGAGGCGCAGCACGCCCTGGACGTTGCGCCATAGCCGGTTCGCGCCGATCAGGAAGCGGGCGATGTCGGCTTCGAGGAACCCCGCGGCGCCGAGCCGCTCCAAGGCGTCAACGGTGGAGGTGGAGAGCACGCCCGGATCCTCGTGGGCATGGCGCAGCTGCAGATATTGGGCGATGAACTCGACGTCGATCAGGCCGCCCCTGAGATATTTGACGTCCCAAACCGGACCGGGAGGATGGCCCCGTTCCAGCCGCTGGCGCATATCGGCGACGTCGGCGACGAGCTTGGCCTGGTCGCGGCGCGCCGTCAGGATTTCGCCGATGGTGGCCTCGAGGCGCGCGGTCAACCCTTCGCCGCCCGCCACGACGCGCGCCCGGGTCAGCGCCATGTGCTCCCACGTCCAGGCGGCCTCGCGCTGATAGTTGCCGAAGCCCTCGAAGCTCGAGGCGATGGGACCGGCGTTGCCCGCCGGGCGCAGGCGCATGTCGATCTCGTATAGCTTGCCCTCGCTGGTCAGGGCCGAAAGGGCGCTGATCAGGCGCTGGGACAGGCGGGCGAAATACTGGCTTACCGCCAGCTGCCTTTGGCCGTCGGAGTGATCGAGCCCCTGCGGGTTGTCGTAAACGAACAGGAGATCGAGGTCCGAGTTCTCGGTCAACTCCCGCCCGCCCAATTTGCCGAGCCCGACCACGGCCATGGCGCCGTCGCCGAGGCGGCCGTGATGGCCGGCGAATTCTTCCCGGACGATGGCGAAAAGCCTGGCCAGCACCGTATCGGCGATATCGGCGAGCGCCCGGCCGGCGCCGTCGGCATCGAGATTGTTTCGCATGATCTGCACGCCGACCTGGAACTTGCGGTCGTTGGTCCAGCGCCGGGAAATCTCCAGCACGTCCTCGTAGTTCCGGGCCTGTTCGAGCGCCCCGGCGAGATCGTCCGAGAGGACCTCGCCACCCGGCGGGACCTCGAAGAACCCGGCGCTGAGCACGCCATCGAGAAGCGAGGGGTTGGCGGTCAGATAAGCCGCGAGGCGGGGCGCGCCGCCGGTGATCTCGGCCAGCAGGTCGAGCAATCCCGGGTTGGCCTTCAACAGCGACAACAGCTGCACCCCCGCCGACTGGCCCTTGAGGAAAGCGTCGAAGTTCATGAACGCCGCATCGGGGTTGGCGGTCTTGCCCAAGGCGGCGAGCAGCGCCGGCATCAGTTCGGTCAGCAGTTCGCGCGCCCGCGCGCTTCGCGTCGCCCGGTAGCGGCCGTGGTGCCAGCCGCGGATCGCGGCGGAGACGGCGGAGCCGTCGGTGAAGCCCATTTTGGCCAGGGTGTCCAGCGTCTCGGGGTCGTCCTCGGTGCCGGTGAACACCAGGTTGCCGGGACCGCCAAGCGAGGGGGCCTCCTCGAACAGGGCGCCGTAATGTTTCTCGACGCGGCCGGTGTTCTCCACCAGCGCGTCGGTGAAAGCGTCGGCGTCGGCATAGCCGAGGAAGATGGCCAAGGCCTCGAACTGGCGCGCTTGCTCTGGCAGGGTGTGGGTCTGGCGATCCTCGGTCATCTGCAGGCGGTGCTCGACGGTGCGCAGGAAACGATAGGATGCCGTCAGCTCCGCCGCCTCCTCCGGCGCGATCCGCCCGGCGTCACGGAGCGCTTCGAGCACTTCCGTGGTCCGATTCCCGCGTAGCGACGGCTCGCGTCCGCCCCAGATCAGTTGCTGGGTCTGGGCGAAGAACTCGATCTCGCGGATGCCGCCGCGCCCGAGCTTGACGTTGTAGCCCGGCGCGTCGAGGCGTTGACCGCCCCGGTGGGCGTTGATCTGGCGTTTGATCGAATGGATGTCCTGGATGGCGGCGAAATCGAGGGATTTGCGCCACAGGAACGGCCGCAGGCGCCCCAGGAACTCCTCGCCCGCCGGCAGGTCGCCGGCCACCGGGCGCGCCTTTATCATCGCCGCGCGTTCCCAGTTCTGACCCATGCTCTCGTAATAGGTCTCGGCCGCCAGCGTCGAGATGGCGAGCGGCGTGGCGCCGGGATCGGGCCTGAGGCGTAGATCGGTCCGGAACACATAGCCCTCGCCGGTGCGCTCCTCCATCATGCGCACCAGCTCCCTGGTGAGCCTGACGAAGCACTGTTGCGGGCTCTGGCTTCCGGTATAGGGGGCTTTATCGTGGTCATAGAGCACGATGAGATCGACGTCGCTCGAATAGTTGAGTTCGCCGGCGCCGAGTTTGCCGAGGCCAAGCACGATGAAGCCGGAACCCCGTTCGGGATCGTCGGGGTGAGAGAGCCTGATCTCTCCCGACGCCGCGCTTTGGCGAAGCAGATGGGCGGTGACGATGGAGAGGGCCTGTCCGGCGAAGGCGCTCAAGGCTTCGGTGACCTGCTCGAGCGACCAGACGCCGGTGATGTCGGCAAGCGCGATCAGGAGCGCCGCGCGGGACTTGGCGGCGCGAAGGGCGGCCATGATACGCATCGTTTCCCCGCCGCCCTGGTCCACCGGAGAGGTTTCATCCGCGAGCCCCCGGCCGAGCGCCCGGAAGGTGGCGTCCGGCCCGTCGCCGAGCAGCCGGCGGAAGAAACCCGGGTCGCGGAGGATGGCCTGGGTGAGGTACGGGCTGTTGCCGAAAACGGCTTCCAGCAGGGCCCGGCCGCCGGCATCATCGGCCAACCCTTCGGCGAACTCGGCCAGGCCCGGCTCATCGGCGCCGGCCGCGGCGTCCCGCCAACGCTCGACGCCAAGAGCGGCGCGCTCACCGTCGGCCGCTTTCGGCAGACTGGTGGGATCGGCTAAAAAATGCGACTGTTCCATTTCCTGGCGCCGGGATTCGCCGCACACTGGGCGAAGTCGGGGCAGGGGTCAAGCGTGGGAAAGGACGCGAGGGAAGTGATCCGCCGAACGTCGATATTGCTGCTCGAATTCCTCGCGCTGGTGGTCGCCGGGATCACCGTTATCGCCGTGCTGGTGGGGCTGCGCCTCGCCAGTGGGCCGCTGCAACTCGACTTCCTGACGCCCCATATCGAGCAGGCCTTGAGCGCATCGGACGGGTCCTACAAGATCCGGCTCGATCGAACCGTGCTGATCTGGGGGGGATGGGAGCGAACCCTCGACCTTCGGGCCCGCGGGGTGCGCATGATAGGCGCCGACGGCGCCGAGCGCGCTTCCGTGCCCGAGTTGTCCCTGCGGCTCTCTCTGCGGGCCATGATGAGAGGCTTGTTGGCGCCGGCGAGCCTGGAACTCATCGGTCCCAAGTTCGCGATCACGCGGACCGAGAAGGGCGATTTCAGGCTCGGCGCCGGCGGCGACGCGGGCGATGGCGGAGGCGGCGAGGACAGCACCGCCGATATGCTGGGGCAATTGGTCGCCGGTCTGCTGAAGCCTCCGAACCTGTCCGATGCGCTGGGCTATCTCACCAGCGTCAGTATCCTCGGCGCCGACATTACCTTCGAGGATCGCCGTCACGGCCTTTCCTGGCGGGGGCTGCCGGTGGACCTCACCATGTTTCGCGACGATATCGGGATCGGCGTGGTCGCCTCCCTCGATCTCGATATCGGCGGCACCAAGGCCCATTTCAATCTCACCGGCGAATATGACAGCGAGCAGGGAACCATAGATATCGAGGCCCGCTTCGCCGATGCCGAATGGGCCCGATTCGCCGGCAAGACGCCGGTGCTCCGCCCGTTGTCCGCCCTTCACGCGCCGGTCAGCGGAACCGTGGGTCTGACCATCGGTCTCGACGGGCGTATCCAGGACCTGCGGTTCGATATTACCGCCAAAAAGGGCACGGTTTCCCTGCCAGGGCTCTATGCCAAACCTCTCGGGTTCAGGAAAATCAGGACCATTGGCCGGATCGAGGGCAATTTTTCGAAGCTTACCATGGAGAAGCTGGAGGTCGATTTCGGCGGGCCGATATTGTCGATAACCGGTGGCGTCAGGCGTAAAGACGGCGCCTTCGCGGTGACGGCGGATGCGAAGCTGAACAATCTCCCGATCGGCGATCTGGTTCGGTATTGGCCGGTATCCCTGGCTCCCTATGGGCGCGACTGGGTCGAGGCGAATATCGACGAAGGCCTGATCGACGAATTCCGGCTGTCGATCGAGGCGCGGGGCGCCGGCGCCGATATCGCCGCCTATGAGATCGGCAAGCTCGCCGGTACCTTCCAATTTTCCGGCATGTCCGTTACCTATTTCCGGCCCTTGCCGCCGGTAACGAACCTCGGGGGCACCGCCCGGTTCACCGGTGAGCGGCTCGACTTCACCATCGCCAAGGGAGAGCACGAGGGCCTGAGTGTCGATGAAGGCACCGTTCATATCACCGGTCTTGATCTGGAGGATCAGCATCTCGAGGTCGAAGCGGTGTTCCGGGGGCCTCTCGGGAACGCACTCAAGATCCTCGATCACCCGCGCCTCGATTATATAAGCGGGCTCGGGATTTCGCCCGGCATGGTCGACGGAAAATCGGCGATACGGTTGGTGGCGCAATTCCCGCTGTTCAGGGACCTCAGGTTCGATCAGGTCGGAATCGCCGCGGCGGCCAACTTGCGCGAGGTCCGGCTGCCGCGCGCGTTCGGCGGGCTCGATTTGTCGGATGGGACGCTGACCCTGCAACTCGACAAACTTGTGATGAAGGTGAAGGGCGACGTTCGGCTCGCCGGCGTGCCGGCGAAATTGGCGTGGACCGAGAACTTCGACCAGGGCGCGGGGTTTCGCCGCCGCTATGAGGTGCAAATGACGGCCGACGACCAGGTACGGGCCCGTACCGGCCTCGATCTTGGCGCCCGCCTTCGGGGGCCGGTGGCCGCCGATCTGATATTCACCGAGATCGACGACAAGATTAGCGACCTTTCGCTGGCGCTGGATTTGAGCCGCGCCGCCATCTCCCTTCCGGAAATCGGCTGGTCCAAGGCCCCCGGCGAGGATGGCCTCGCGCGCCTATCGGTATCTTTCACCCAAGGCGGCGCGGTCACGGTCAGGGACTTCACGATCACGGCGGGCGATCTCAAGGCCACCGGCAACGCGGTCCTTGCCGCCGGCGGCATAGGGATCAAGCGCCTCCACTTCACCCGCCTGGCATTCGCCAATAACGATATCAGCGCCACTCTCACCGCCGCTCCCGGCGGTGGCTACGAGATTAATATCAAAGGCCTGGTGCTCGACGCGGAGCCCTACATCGGTCTCGACAAGGGCGACGGTTTGCCTCCCCTCAAGCTCGTCTTCGATCTCAAGCGCCTGAGGCTCGGCGCCGGCCGCCACCTGTCCGACGTAAGCGGCACCCTGATCCATGACGGTGAAATATCCCGCTCCCTGTTCTTGCGGGCGGGCCTGGGGAAGGGCAAGCGGTTCCGGGTGCGTCTGCGGCCGGAAGGCAAGGGGCGCGAGCTTCTGATCCAATCGGACGACGCCGGGAGCACGTTTCGCGCCTTCGACATTACGAACAACGTCATGGGCGGGCGACTCCAGGTCAAGGCAACCTACGATGACAGCCTGCCCGATCGGCCGCTCAAGGGCCGGGTCCTGATCAATGGATACCGCTTGACCAAGGCGCCGGTTCTGGCCGAGCTGCTGGCGGTCGCGTCGGTGACCGGGATACCCGACCTGTTGTCCGGACCGGGCATCGGATTCAGTCGATTCGTGGCGCCCTTTACCCTCACCGGCGACATCGTGGAATTCAAGGATGCCAGGACCTACGGGTCGGCGCTGGGCTTTACCGCCGAGGGAAAGATAAATCTGAAACGCCAAGAGTTGGATATGAGAGGCACTATCGTTCCCGCCTACTCGGTCAACAGCATCATCGGCAACATCCCCATTCTCGGCACCATTTTGACCGGCGCCAAGGGGGGCGGTGTGTTTGCCGCCACCTACAAGATGACCGGTCCGCTGGAGGATCCGAAAATCAGCATCAATCCCCTGGCGGCGCTGACGCCCGGCTTCCTGCGCAACCTGTTCGGGATATTCGACGGCGGCCCCCGGGACCCGGTCGACCCGGAGGACGTCATCGAAGAAATCGACAACGATTAGCCCGGATGTTTCATGAAGGCGCTCCCTCAGGGTGTGTTAAGTGTTTTATTCCAAGGGCTTGATTCGTTTTGCGAAAAGGGACGCTTTGTACCCTCGTCCGCTGAACGGTTTTGCGCCGGCCCTGTTTGTCCAAATCGGCGCACGAAACCTCAAGCCATAGTTAGTACTTACTTTCATAGGAGGGTGATACATATGATCGCTTTTCGCGGTCTCCGGGTAGGAAGCGTCGCGCCGACGATGTCTGGACATCGTCAAGCGGCGCCGACGCCCTCCGGAGGCCGCGAAAAGCGACCCTTCGGGCGGCCTTGCAGGCCCTTCGGACGTCGTCGCGCGGCCCTTGTGATGCGTTAGCATCACGGCGGACCACGCTCCTAGCCGAAGAACCTGCAAGGCCGTCAGATGTGTCACCCTCCTATGAAAGTAAGTACTGGGCTATGACTTTCGGCTTCGCACACCGCCTTGGACAAACATTGCTCGCCGCAAATTCCGTTCCCTTCATGAAATATCCGGGTTAGCCGACTCGCTTGGGTATCCGCGGGCCCTCATTGCGCCCGGATCAGGGCGTGGCGCTTCTTGCCGGCGGCGAGCTTGATGACGCCGTCCTCGTTGATGTCGTCCAGCGTCACCATCCGTGTCTCCTCCTCGATCACGGCGTCGTTGATGCGCGCGCCGCCGCCCTTGATCAGGCGGCGCGCCTCGCTGTTGCTCGCCGCCAGGCCCGCCAGTTTGAGCAGTTCGAAGGCGGGCACGCCGGCGGCCAATTCGGACTGGCGAAACTCGATCGTCGGCAGCGCCTCGCCGGCGCTTCCCTGTTCGAAGGTCCGGCGCGCCGTCTCGCCCGCCTCGCGCGCCGCCTCTCCGCCATGGGCAAGCGCCGTCGCCTCATCGGCCAGCACCTTCTTGGCCTGGTTGATTTCGTTGCCTTGAAGGGCCTCGAGGCGGGCGATCTCGTCCAGCGGCAGCTCGGTGAACAGGCGCAGGAACCGGCCGACGTCGGTATCGGCGGTGTTGCGCCAGTATTGCCAGTACGCGTAGGGCGAGAGCTCCTCTTCGGTCAGCCACACCGAGCCCCGCGCCGTCTTCCCCATCTTCTTGCCGTCGGCCGTCGTGATCAGCGGCGAGGTCAGGCCGAACAGGGTCTTCTTCCCGGCCCTGCGCCCGAGCTCGATGCCGTTGACGATGTTGCCCCATTGATCCGACCCGCCCATCTGCAGCCGGCAACCGTAACGCCGGGCCAACTCCAGGAAGTCGTAGGCCTGCAGCACCATGTAGTTGAATTCGAGGAAGGAGAGGGGCTGTTCGCGGTCGAGGCGCAATTTGACCGATTCGAACCCCAGCATGCGGTTGACCGAGAAATGCCGGCCGTAGTCGCGGAGGAACGAAATGTAGCCGAGCCCGTCGAGCCAGTCGGCGTTGTTCACCATGATGGCGTCGGTGGGGCCATCGCCGAAGGTAATGAAATTGGCGAAGATCTTCTCGATGCCCGCCATGTTTCGGGCGATCTCGGAATCGGATAGAAGCTTGCGGCTTTCTTCCTTACCCGAGGGATCGCCGACCTTGGTCGTGCCGGCGCCCATGAGCACGATCGGCTTGTGGCCGGTGTTCTGAAAAAGGCGGAGCAGCATCATCGGCACCAGGGAGCCGACATGGAGGCTGGTCGCGGTGCAGTCGAAGCCGATATAGGCGGTCACCGGTCCTTCGCCGCCAAGCGCCTCGTCGAGCCCATCGAGATCCGTGCACTGGTGCACGAAGCCGCGCGCCTCGGCCTGGCGCAGGAATTCTGATTGGGGTGCGGTCATGGGTGCGGGCGGCGTCGGTTGGCGGCATCGCAACGGTGGAGCAGGGGCCTGAACGGCCTTCGCGGTTCCCCCCGCAAGTGGTTGGCACCTTTAGCACGACCGCTTGCGGCGCACAACGCCACGGGCGAGAGCCTGCTGTGTCATGTCGGCCGCCTTCCGCGCCGCTATCAGGCACTGGATCAGGGTCTCGTGTTGTTTGGTGAAAAGAGACTTCCTCATTCGCACTCTCGGACTTGATCCGGCGTGCGAGTAGAGCTAATCCTGAATCCGGATTATCCCCAATCGGGAACTGGTTGTAAGCTGCCGCAAGCCTTGGTCCCCATCTTTGTAAAGGGGACACGTGATTGGGGGACATCTTCCATGTCACGGGCAGCGGCGTGCATGGGGGAGCAGCGATGATAAATCCTGGCGCCAGGCAACACGGCGGACCGCTATTTATCAAGAATATCGAGGACGCTGGAAATGCCCATCCTCTCAAGCCAATCAACCTGACCGGCGACCGGGAGAAGCAGTACAGCGAGGGCTGGCTGCAGGATCTACTGTTCAGATGGCCCAACGCATTCCCCATCGAGGAAATCGATCCGATTTTCTCCCCGCTCATCCCCGTGTGCCAGGAACTGCCCACCGCTGCCGGACCGGCGGACCTGCTGTTTGTGAATCCCAACGGCCTGCTCACGCTGGTCGAATGCAAACTGTGGAGGAACCCGGAGGCACGCCGCGAGGTGGTGGGCCAGACCCTGGACTATGCCAAGGAACTCAACCGCTGGAGCTATGAAGATCTGGACGCAGCCATCCGCAAGCGAACCGGCGGCGCCGAAAACTCTCTCTACGCTATAGCGAGCCAGTTCGGTGGTGAGCTTGACGAGGTGACCTTTGTTGACAGTGTGTCGCGCAACCTCAAGCGCGGCCGGTTCCTGCTACTGATTGCCGGTGATGGTATTCGCGAGGGGGTCGAAAACATAACCAACTTCCTGCAAGCCTATGGTGGCCTGCATTTCACATTCGCCCTGGTCGAGTTTTCGGTATTCCAGTTGCCCGAGGCAGCGGGCGAGGGTTGGATCGTCGAACCTCGGATTTTAGCGAGGACGGCCGAGATTGAACGAGCGGTGATCCGGGTTGATCATGGGGTCGTGTCGATCGAGGCGCCCGACGATCAGATGGTCACTCACAGAAGCCTTGGCCGAAAGAAGACCGTCACCGAGCAGGAGTTCTTGGAGGCACTCGAGGAGGCCGATGCCAAAGCGGCCTCCGCTCTGCCGAAGTTCTTTGAAGAGTGTGAAGAAGCAGGGCTCGTCATCACCCGGACGAGCGTTTCAATGATCATCCACTGGTTCGACGATGAGGGAACGAAATTCAATTTCGGAACCATTTCTCAGGACGGCGGCCTCAACACCAACTATATCTGCGAATCTGCGGAGAAGGCAGGCGACATCTCGATTGGCGAGGATTACCTCAAAGGGGTTGCGGAACTCGTGGAGAAAGGGGCCATCCGCAAGGACGGTAAATCATGGACATGGCGGGTTGTCAGGAACGAACGTCCCCCACCGGTGAGTGACCTCCTGGAGGCCAAGGACCGGTGGCTCGCGCTGATCACGAAAACCATCGAGAGGTTCAGGTCGGCGAAGGCCGAATGATCCGGAGCATCGTCACTCTGAATGGGGCGAATAAAAGAACCTGCCGAAGTGGAGCTTGGGCAGGGGTCATTACATCGATCACGGTCGTTCGATAGGCCGGCGCAAAAGCCCTTCCAAGTTTATTCGGTTGCGACTCGCAAAGCCTCTGTCATTTTTCTTCCTGCGGTTGTCGCACGACATCCTTACCAGTCGGTTCTTTTTCTTCAGGCTTCTTCGAGATGTCAACGATTTCACCTCCCGGCCCCGTCACCGTGATGTCATCGGCCTCCCACCCAAATCGCTTTGCAAAATCCTCGGCACTACGGCGCGGCCTTTTACCCACCATCATCATCCCTCCAATTCCACGCCTATGAACTTTATCGCTTTCTCGCGATCTTGGCACCTTCAATCGAATTTGCGAGCATTGTCACGTTCGTCGGCTGGCAACGGGTGCTCTACGGCCGGGCCGTGCGCGAAAGGGTTGTACAAAACTTCGCTCCATGGCCTTCGCTCCATGGGGAGTATAAGGTGCGCCAGGGGCGCCGGGGACGGCTGGTGCGAACACGGGCTTATTTTTAGGTTGGAGGAGCATCGGGCTTTGGCGTTTGAGCCTCTCTGGGCGCTCGGCATGATGAGCGGGACCTCGCTCGACGGCATCGACGCCGCCTTGATCCGCACCGACGGCGAGACCGTCGATGAATGCGGCCCGGCGTTGACGGTGCCTTACTCCGAAGCGCTGAGGCGCCGGATTCGCGGCGTCCTTGGCGGTGAGGCGGCGCCCGGCGCGATCGACGCGGTGGCCGACGAGCTTACCGCCGCCCATGGCCAGGCGGCCGGGTCGCTGCTGGACGAAGCGGGCTTCACCGGCGGCGACATCGGCATCATCGGCTTTCACGGTCATACCATCTTGCATCGGCCGGAAGCGGGCCGCACATGGCAGATCGGCGATGGCAAGCGGTTGGCGGAGCTCACCGGTTGCCAGGTCATCGACGATTTTCGCGGCGCCGATGTCGCGGCGGGGGGCCAAGGCGCGCCGCTGGCGCCGCTCTATCACGCGGCGCTCAGCGGCGGTCTCTCTCGTCCCCTCGCGGTGCTGAATATCGGCGGCGTCGCCAACGTCACCTGGATCGGCGCCGATGGCGAACTCACGGCCTTCGACACCGGGCCGGGAAACGCCCTGCTCGATGACTGGACCCTGGAACGGACGGGCCGGCCCTATGACGCCGACGGCGCCCTGGCGCGGAAGGGCCGGGCCGATGAAGGCATCCTGGCTAGGATGTTGGATCATCCCTATTTCGCCGCTCTCCCGCCTAAGTCCCTCGACCGGGCGGCGTTCGACGCCGGGGCGTTGTCCGGCCTCTCGGCGGCGGACGGGGCGGCGACGCTGGTCGGCTTCACCGCCGGCGCCGTTGCGCTGGCCGTGGCCCACTTCCCGGCGCCGGTCGGACGCTGGCTGGTGTCCGGCGGCGGACGGCGGAATTCGGCCCTGATGGCGGCGCTCGACGGCGCCCTCGACGCCAGGGTCGAAGCGGTCGAGGCGCTGGGGTGGGACGGTGACGCGCTCGAGGCCCAGGCCTTCGGTTTCCTCGCCGTGCGTTCGCTCCGCGGCCTTCCCCTGAGCCTGCCAACCACCACCGGCGTCGGCCAACCGACGGCCGGCGGCAGGCTGCATCGACCCTGACGCGTGTGGCCGGGGCCCAGGAGGAATCGGGGCCCGGGACCGATAGTGAAGAACCGATAGTGAAGAATTGGGGATCGCCCTGGGGATTGGCGGCGCGCCGTCAGCTCGCCTTCGCCACCTTCTTCGGCGCCAGCGCCCGGTCGAGATAGGCGTCGGTACAGGCGATCAGTTCCTCCAGCTTGTCGTGGAAGAAGTGGTTGGCGCCGGCGACCACCTGGTAGTCGACGATGATGTCGCGCTGATTGGACAGCCTTTGGGCGAGCTTGGCGACCTCCGGTTCGGGGACCAGTTGGTCCCGGCCGCCCTGGAGGATCAGCCCCGAGGCTGGACAGGGAGCGAGAAACGAGAAATCGCAGTTGCTGGCCGGCGGCGAGACCGAGATGAACCCCTCGATCTCCGGGCGGCGCATCAAAAGCTGCATGCCGACCCAGGCGCCGAAGGAAAAGCCGGCGATCCAGCAGCGCGAAGCATCGGCGTTATGGCCCTGCAGCCAGTCGAGAGCCGCGGCGGCGTCGCTGAGCTCGCCCAGACCGTGATCGAAACTGCCTTGGGAGCGCCCGACACCCCGGAAATTGAACCGCAGGGTCGAAAATCCGCGCCGCGCGAAAGCCTGGAACAAGGCATAGACGACCTTGTTGTTCATCGCCCCGCCATGCTGGGGATGGGGGTGAAGCAATAGAGCGACCGGCGCCGCTTCCTCTCTGGCGTGGCGGTAGCGGCCCTCGATCCTGCCGCCCGGTCCATTGAAGATCACATCGGGCATGGATACGCCTGAAGTTCCGGCCGGGTGGAACCGGGTTCGCCCAAAATAACCGACTCAAAGGCTTGGTCTATTGCAAAAGGCAATGTCTTTCGCCACTCTCTATACTTGATCACGCCACTCAGGCTTTATATATATAATGACCGGCGATGCGGCCCTTTCGGCTGTCCTCCAGGGCCCTTGCGGTGGCCGCCGGCGCGACGGTCGCTCCGTCGTTGGCGATAACCACTTGACGGGAAAGGGTTATCATCGGCAACGAACAGTGCTATTGGATAAAACCGGCCTACGAAACATCGTAAATACTACCATAGACAGCACCATGATATTCAAGGCTCTTTCTGAGGAATTTGATTCCATAATCGCGCGGGACCCGGCGGCGCGTTCCCGGCTCGAGGTCGCGCTGTGCTATCCGGGGTTCCACGCCCTATTGATCTATCGCCTGGCCCACGGCGCCTGGCGGCGCGAATGGTACCTTCTGGGCCGATTCCTTGCCCATATCGGGCGGTTCCTCACCGGTATCGAGATTCATCCCGGCGCCGTCATCGGCAAGCGTTTCTTCATCGACCATGCCATGGGCGTGGTCGTTGGCGAGACCTCGATCATCGGCGACGACGTGACCCTCTACCAGGGCGTGACGCTCGGCGGTATCTCGCGCGATAAAGGCAAGCGTCATCCGACGCTCGAGGACGGCGTCATCGTCGGCGCCGGCGCCCAGGTCCTCGGACCCATCACCATTGGCGTCGGCGCCCGTATCGGCGCCAACGCCGTCGTTCTCAAGGATGTCGAGCCGGGGACGACGATGGTCGGAATCCCGGCCCGCGCCGCCGGCCCGCGGGAAAAGCCGAAGGAGCCCGAGTTCCGGGCCTATGGGACGCCGACCACCGATCTGCCCGATCCGGTGGCCCGCGCCATCGACGGGTTGCTGGCGCAGGTGAACGACATGGGCGCCCGCGTCGAGGAGTTGGAGCAGCGGCTCGGGAAATCGGAAGCGGCGCTCGGCGCCGTCGACTACGAATCGGAAGCGGCGCCCGAAGACGAACCGAGGCGTCCAGCGACGGCCAAAAATTAGTTTGCGGCGCTTGGCTTGGTGGTTACAGCCCGGCGCCGGTTACATCGAACGCGCTTGAAAAGCGCTTGAGGGGAGAACAAAAGTGAGGTTGAGCACGAAGGGACGCTACGCCGTCATGGCGATGGTCGATCTCGCCACCCACGGCCATGGCAAGCCGGTCGCCCTTGCCGAAATAGCCGATCGCCAAGCGATTTCGCTTTCCTATCTCGAACAGCTTTTCGCCAAGCTCCGCAAGGGCGGGATCGTCGGTTCCGTCCGCGGCCCGGGCGGCGGCTATCTGCTGGCCCACGCCTCGGATGCGACGCGGATCTCCGACATCATTCTCGCCGTCGACGAGCCGATCCGGGCGACGCGGTGCATGCCGGGATCGCCGAAGGGCTGTACCGGGGACACCAGCCGGTGCATGACCCACGATCTCTGGGAGGAACTGGGCAACCACATCCACCTGTTCCTCTCCTCGGTGACCCTCGAGGATGTCTGCGAGAAGCGCGTGCTTGGGATGTCCGGCGTGATTTACCGCAAGGCCCTGATGGCCGCGGAATAGTCGGGTCGCCGCCGCCGGCATGAAACACGCCGTTTACATGGATTACAACGCCACGGCGCCGCTCCGGCCCGCCGTCGGCGACGCCATGAATAAGGCTTTGGAGATCACCGGCAACCCTTCGTCCGTGCATCGCTTCGGCCGCCTTGCCCGGCGCGTCATCGAGGAGGCCCGGAGGCAAGTGGCGTCCCTCGTCGGCGCCGAGGCGAACGAGGTCATCTTCACCTCGGGCGGCACCGAGGCCAACAACCTGGCGCTGGGCTCGTTCGATGGCGCCGGCATCGTCGTCTCGGCGGCGGAGCATGACTCCGTGCTTGGCGCCGCCCCCGGCGCCACCATCGCGCCGGTCGATGGCCAGGGCGTCCTCGATCTCGAGGCCCTGGAGCGCCTTCTCCAGGAAAACCCGCCCCAGGAAAACCTGAATTCGCCGCCGCGGCTGGTATCGGTGATGTTGGCGAACAACGAGACCGGCGTCATCGGCCCGGTGGCGGCGGCGGCCGAGATCGCCCACGCCCACGGCGCTCTATTGCATTGCGACGCGGTCCAGGCGCCGGGCCGGATCGCCATCGACATGGCGTCGCTTGGCGCCGACCTTCTGACCCTTTCGGCCCACAAGATGGGGGGGCCCCAGGGCGCCGGGGCGCTGGTGGCGCGGGGCGGCGTGACGGTCGTGCCGGTGCAGCGCGGCGGCGGCCAGGAACGGGGCTTCCGGGCGGGCACGGAGAACGTCGCCGCCATCGCCGGTTTCGGCGCCGCCTGTGATCTCGCCGGTGACGGCATCGCCGATCAGTCCCGTCTCGCCGGTTGGCGCGACGATCTGGAGGCGCGCATCGGCGCCTGTGCGCCGGACTCAAAGCTGTTCGGCGCCGGCGCCGGCCGGCTCGGCAATACCTCGTGCTTCACCATGCCGGGCGTGGCGAGTGAGACCCAGGTGATGGCGCTCGATCTCGCCGGCATCGCGGTCAGCGCCGGCGCCGCCTGCTCTTCGGGCAAGGTCGGCGTCTCCCACGTGTTGAGGGCCATGGGCGCGACCGAGGCGGTGGCGTCGAGCGCCATTCGCGTCAGCCTCGGCTGGCAGAGCCAGGCCGGCGATATCGACCAGTTGATCGAGGCCTGGCGCGCCCTTTATGCCCGCGCCGGAGCGGCGTCGGCGGCGGCGCCGGCGGCCTGAGAGAGAGGAGGGGTGCCGTCATGACCAAACCGCCCCGCGCCGGCACCGATGCGGTCAAGACGCCGGTTTATCTCGACTATCAGGCGAGTACGCCGGTGGACGGGCGGGTGCTTGACGCCATGCTCCCTTATCTCTCGGAGAAGTTCGGCAATCCCCATTCGCGCAGCCACGCCTTCGGCTGGGAAGCGGAGGAGGCGGTGGAGGTGGCGCGGGAGCGGATCGCCGCGATTATCGGCGCCGATCCCAAGGAGGTGATCTTCACCTCGGGCGCGACCGAGTCCAACAACCTGGCGATCAAGGGCGTGGGCCATTTCTACAAGGCCAGGAAGGACCATGTGATCACCTGCGTCACCGAGCACAAATGCGTGCTCGAGAGCTGCCGGACGCTCGAGCGGGAGGGGTTCGCGCTCACCTACCTGCCGGTGCGGCGGAACGGCCTTATCGATCTCGGCGAGCTTTCCCGCGCCTTCACCGAGCGAACGGTGCTGGTCTCGATCATGGCGGTGAACAACGAGATCGGCGTCATCCAGCCGGTCGCCGAGATCGGCGCCCTTTGCCGCCAGCACGGCGCCTTCTTCCACACCGACGCCGCCCAGGCGATCGGCAGGATCGCCATCGACGTCAACGAGATGGGCATCGATCTGATGAGTCTCACGGCGCACAAGGTTTACGGGCCGAAGGGCATCGGCGCGCTCTATGTGCGTAGGCGCCCGCGGGTTCGTCTCGTGCCGCTTTTCGACGGCGGCGGGCAGGAGCGGGGCTTTCGTTCAGGCACCTTGCCGGCGCCGCTTTGCGTCGGCTTCGGCGAGGCCTGCCGGCTTGCCGGGCTGGAGATGGCCGACGAGGCGAAGCGCATCGGGGCGCTCCGGGACAGGCTCTATGACGGCATCACCACCAGGCTCACGGGCATTACGCTCAACGGCGATGCCGTGACGCGTATCCCCGGCAACCTGAATTTGAGCTTCGGCCATGTCGACGCCGAAGCCCTGATGGCGTCCCTCAAGGCGGTGGCCGTCTCGTCGGGATCGGCCTGCACATCGGCGTCGCTCGAGCCTTCCTTCGTGCTCAAGGCGCTTGGCGTCGAGGACGGCCTCGCCCATGCGTCGATCCGTTTCAGCCTCGGCCGCATGACCACCGAAGCGGAAATCGACTTCGTCGTCGATGAGGTGGCGAGGGAGGTCGCCAAGCTGCGCGAATCGGACCCCCGGGGTCAGGCCGCCGAATGATCGCGGTGGTCAAAAGGCGGCCCGGATGGCGGAGCGGTGTTCGATGCCGAGGATGACCTTCATCGATGTCGACGGCACACCCCACGAGGTCGAGGCCCCGGTCGGGGACACCGTCCTCGACATCGCCCATGACAACGACATCGACATCGAAGGGGCGTGCGAGGGCTCGCTGTCCTGCTCGACCTGTCATGTCGTCGTCAGCCTGGAGGATTATACGCGCCTGGCGGAGCCTACCGAGGACGAGGAGGACATGCTGGATCTTGCCTTCTGCCTGACCAAGACCTCCCGGCTCGGCTGCCAGATCGTCATGTGCGAGGAGCTCGACGGCCTGACGGTGACGCTGCCGGCCGACACCCACAACTTCCTGCTCGATGACTAGAAATAGCAGGTGCTCTATTCCGAAACCTCCCTTTTCGCCCGGCTCAAGGCGGCGTGCGCCGATGACTGGCGGGCCTATGTCGGGCACGCCTTCGTAAAGCGCCTGGCCGACGGCACCCTGCCCGAGGCCTGCTTCCGCCACTATCTCGGCCAGGATTATCTCTTCCTCATCCATCTCGCCCGGGCCTATGCGCTTGGCGCCTATAAGTCGGACACCCTCGCCGATATGCGCGAGGCCGCCGCCATGCTCTCGGCCATCGTCGATGTCGAGATGGGGCTGCATGTCAAGTTCTGCGCCGGCTGGGGATTGACCGAGGCTTCGATGGCGGCTTTGCCGGAGGCGCCCGAGACCCTGGCCTACACCCGCTACGTGCTGGAGCGGGGGACGAGCGGGGATATCCTCGATCTCCAGGTGGCGCTGGCCCCTTGCGTCATCGGCTACGCCGAGATCGGCGCCAACCTCGAGGCCGACGCGGACACCCGGATCGAGGGCAACCCCTATGGCGAATGGATCGAGATGTACGCCGGCGAGGCGTATCAAGAGCTGGCGCGCGGCGAGGCCGCCCGGCTCGACCGCCTGGCGCTGGCGCGCGCCGGCATCGGCGCCGGGGAGGAGGCGGACGGCGAAGGGCGTTTCGCGAACCTCGCCGCCACCTTCCGCCAGGCGACGGTGCTCGAGACCGCCTTCTGGGACATGGGCCTCGCCGCCGGGTGAGGGGCCGGCGCCAGTGGTTGCAAGGCGGCCGGGACGGCCTATATTCGCCCCATGATCTCGACCCGTGACATGAACGTGCCCGCCACCGGTAATGGCGAGGCCCCGCCGGTGCCCTCCGATGCGGCTTTCAATTCGCTCGGCATCGCCAAGGCGCCCGCCGACACCCGCGTCGTCGTCGCCATGTCGGGCGGCGTCGATTCTTCCGTGACCGCCGCTGTGCTGGTCGAGCAGGGCTACGAGGTCATCGGCATCACCCTGCAGCTTTACGATTACGGCGGCGGGCGCGCCCGGCCCGGGGCGTGCTGCGCCGGCGAGGACGTCTACGATGCGCGGCAGGTGGCGGAACGGCTCTCCATCCCCCATTACGTGCTCGATTACCAATCCCGCTTCCGCGCCGAGGTCATCGACGACTTCGCCGACGCCTATCTCCGCGGCGAGACCCCTATCCCTTGCATCCGCTGCAACCAGACCGTCAAGTTCCGCGATCTCCTGGCCACCGCGCGCGACCTCGGCGCCGAGGTGCTGGCGACCGGGCATTACGTGCGGCGCGAGATCGGCCCGGCGGGGCCCGAGCTCCACCGCGCCGCCGATCCGGCCAGGGACCAGAGCTATTTCCTCTTCACCACCACCAAGGCGCAGCTCGATCCGTTGCGCTTCCCGCTTGGCGCCATGGCGAGCAAGTCCGCGACCCGGGACTTGGCCCAACGCTTCGGCCTCGCCGTCGCCGAGAAGCCCGACAGCCAGGACATCTGCTTCGTCCCCGACGGCGATTATGCCGCCGTCATCGACAAGCTTCGCCCGGACGCGGTGCTGCCGGGCGACATCGTCGATCTTGGCGGCGCCGTGCTCGGGCGCCATGACGGTATCAGCCGCTACACCATCGGCCAGCGCCGGGGCCTTGGCGTCGGCGGCGGCGATGCGCTCTATGTCGTCAGGCTCGAGCCCGAGAGCCGCCGGGTCGTCGTCGGGCCGAGGGCGGCGCTGGCCAGGACCCGGGTGGCGCTTTACGGGGTCAACTGGCTGGGCGAGGGGGATCTGCCGAAGGCGGGCTTCGCTTGCGCCGTCAAGCTGCGCTCGGCGCAAGAGCCGGTGGCGGCGGTGCTCCACGGCGGACCCGAGGGCACGGCGGAGGTGGTGCTGGAGGAACCCGAGCACGGCGTCGCGCCGGGCCAGGCCTGCGTCTTCTATGACGGCACCAGGGTCATGGGCGGCGGCTGGATCCGGGGCGCCGACTAGGCCCCGGCGGCCCCATCCCGATCCCCCCGTAACGCCAGCTTTAGAGCCATTCCAGGTCGCCATCGCATGGCGTCCCGGCGTTCTTGACAACGGGGTCGAATGGGCCATAACGGGGGGGTCGGCGGGTGACGCCCGGGGGCGGCAGGAAAGAGACAAAAACGAGGGAGCGGGGAGAGCGCATGAGCAACCGTGTCGAGAACATCACCATCGTCGGCGGCGGGTCGGCCGGCTGGCTGGCGGCGTCGATCCTGAGCGCCGCGCTGAATAGGCGCAACGACGGACCCGACGTCGACATCACCCTCATCGAATCGCCTTCCATCCCGACGGTCGGCGTCGGCGAGGCGACGACGTTCTCCATGGAGGTCACCCTCGATCAACTGAAGATCGACGAGAAGGACTTCATCAAGCGCTGCGACGGCTCGTTCAAGGGGGCGGTGCGCTTCGTCGACTGGAACGTCGACGGGAACGGCGACGGGACGACGTTCTATCACCCCTTCGAGGCGCCGGGCTATCTCCACGGCTATCACATCGCCTATTACTACAACAAGTACGCCAAGCGGGGCGGGCAGCCTTCCTTCATCCACTCGGTGGTGCCGAGCCTGGCGATGATCGAGCAGTTGAAGGCGCCGCGCGCCTTCGATTCGAGGGACTACAGGGGCTTCATCCCTTACGCCTATCACATGGACGCCAAGCTGCTGGCCGACTTCCTCACCGATTACGCCACCAGCCTCGGCGTCACCCACCTACGCGATGACGTCGACGAGGTGAGGCTCGATGAGCGCGGCTTCGTCTCCTCGCTCAAGCTCAGGGAACATGGCGAGCACCCGATCGAGTTCGTCATCGATTGCACCGGATTTCGCAGCTTGATCATCAAGGAAGCGCTGGGCGAGCCCTTCATCCCCTACGGCGACTGGCTGCTCTGCGACCGGGCGCTGGCGCTGCGGATCCCCCATCCCGAGGAAGGCAAGATCGCGCCCTTCACCACCAGCCAGGCGCTTGGCGCCGGCTGGGCGTGGAACGTGCCGCTCTATACGCGGCTCGGCACCGGTTACGTGTTTTCGTCCCAGTTCCGCACCGACGCCGAGGCCATCGACGAGTTCCTCGGCCATCTCGGGCTCAGAGGCACGGACGCCGAACCCAAGGTGGTGCCCATGCGCATCGGCCGCTCCCGCAGGAGTTGGGTCAAGAACTGCCTCGCCATCGGCCTTGCCGGCGGTTTCATCGAGCCGTTGGAATCGACCTCCCTTCACTTCACCCAGATGGCGATCCGTTGGTTCATCGATCATTTCCCCGACAAGGAGGTCAGCCCGGCGCTGTCGGGCGCCTATAACCGGCTGTCGGCGAACCTTTACGAGGAGATCCGCGACTTCATCACCATGCACTATCAAACCTCGAACCGCGCCGATACGGCGTTCTGGAAGGCGGCGCGCGAAGACGTCAAGGTGCCCGATAGCCTGATCGAGAAGCTCGAGCTGTGGAAACACAAGATCCCCGGCATCATCGACACCAATGAGCCCTATTCGATGTTCGAGAACTGGAACTACATCTGCATCCTCGCCGGCAAGGGCTATTTCGACGGCCGGACCTATCCCCTCGAGGGCGCGATTTCGGACCAGGATTACCTCGATTACCGCAAGAAGGTGATGACCAGGCGCAACGATCTCCTGCAACGCGCGCCGGACCATTACGAGTTGCTCACCCGCATCCGGAGCGAGGACTACGCCACCTGGTACAACCCCGATGTCAGCTTCGTCACCGGAACCGCGATGGCGGCGGAAGCCAAGGGCGCGACCCCCTCGGCCATCGCCTGAGGGGGAAGGCGTGGGAAGTCGAGGGCTCCGCCTTGACAGCGCCCGGCCTTTGGACCTATAGCCCCCTTTGCCTGAGGCCGGTCGCGGCCTATATATGAGGGCGCCGGCACGATCCTGGGGCGGAGTAGCTCAGCTGGTTAGAGCAGCGGAATCATAATCCGCGTGTCGTGGGTTCGAGTCCCTCCTCCGCTACCAATAAGAAACCCTGCTAGGTCAATGGCTTAGCGGGGTTCTCCATTGCTCTACCCTGCCATTCCACGTTGCAAATCGCTGCGTTCTTGTTGCAAGCAATTACAACGGGTTACAGACAGGCGCAGCGAGTACATGCAACATGAATGCAACATGAGTAGACGTTTGACCATGCTGACTTCTGCATTTCATACCGATGCAGACGTTCGAGCCGAGATCGCCGCATGTCTGAAATTGACCCAGCCTGTGTGAAAACGCGGATGCCGAGACCTACGCCTAGCAGTTCCGATGCGGCGATCCTATTTGTAGTGAATGCATTCAAGCCATGAACAGCACGCAAGTCATTGCCCACTCGCCGGCGTGGACCGGCGCCTTGAAGACGTGCACCAACACTGGCATGGGGCCGAACAGGCGTACTTCAATCCAGAGCATTTCAGGGTCGCGATACAGACGGCCATTCAAACCCTGCGTACAGTCACCTTCATCCTCCAAAATAAGAAACAGGACATCCCGGAATTTGAAGCTTGGTATGGCGTTTGGCAGGAGAAACTAAGGGCTGATACGTTGATGCGCTGGATGGTTGACGCCCGCAACAAGATAGAAAAACAGGGCGACCTCGAAGTGCACAGTTTTGTCCGTGCAGAGATCGTCGCCTCCTATCTGAACGAAGGGCCAAGTGTCGAGGTACCCGCCCATCTCTTTGATGATCCGCTGGTCCTAATTAAGGGGATTCCCCCAGGTGACCTGAGTGAGCACATCGTTAGACACGGCGCACTGAGAATACAGCGCCGCTGGGTGGAAAATACTCTCCCCGGCTATGAACTGCTCGACGCGGTAGCTATTGCATACGGGCGTATCGCCCAACTCGTCCATGACGCGCATCGGCAGATGGGGCTAGAGGTGCCGGCTACGACGAACGTAGAAACGGGCCAGCGATATGAGGACGGCGCACGCGAGGGCCGGCTGCCCTGTATGATTGGCCACGCCGACGCGCGGTCACTCGACGTCAGTCTCGCCGACGGGAGGCGAATAGAGTTTGAGCATGTCAAGAGAAAAATCGACAGGGCCGATGCCAAGAAATTAATCGAGCACTACGGTGATGTGCACAAAGGCATATTCGGTCCCAAAAACGCCAACGAGGAGGAGATTGCAGCTAGCCTGTTTCGTACCGCCCGAAAGGTGTTTCTAAAGGACGGCTACCACGAATCGATATTTTTCCTGTTCAGAAAGCGCAAGTTGGTCCACCTGCTTGGGATTCGGCCAGAAGATCAGGCCCAGAAATATTTACTCATGCGAACAGTTGCCCATGAGGTAACGAAACACGGTGCTGACACCGTGATCGGGCTGGCAGAAGTGTGGATGGCGCCAGCAGACACGGTCAAGCCATATGAGCGTGCAGGCGATTCACCGGCGCGGGAAGAGGCTCTGGTTGCGACTTTGGTCACGAAGCATGAAGACCCAATCCAGTTCATTGCAACAATTCATCGTGACGCTAAGAGCTTGACTCTCGGCGAGACGCACGTCGTTCGAGACCTGGCTGTATTTTCATGTGCTCCAGTCTATGAAGCCTGGGGACGGCCGATTCCCGATCAATGGATAGAGACGGCGAAACAATTCGAAAAAGCGAGCGGATCGGCTGAGCCCTGATTTCGCTGACGCTCCATCCGGTACGAACAAGAGGCCTCGCGTGGGCGAGTTGGCTGAATGTCTGCATCTGGCTACAGGCGGAAGTGCCCAAATGCGCGGATTTGGGACCGGTGTTGGCTCTAAAACCGACATCGGCGCCTGGCGGTGGGCTACCGGAGCAGTGCCGCCCGCGTGCGACCGTCCTCGCCCGCCAAGCGGAACTGGCCCAGAAGGGCGGGTACCGTGGCCTTGGTTATCTCAATCGGAATCATTTCGGGCCTCATCCATAAGGAAAATAATCGCCGGGGCTCGCCCACAAGCGCGGGACGATTACGCGGTGCCGGATCACGGGCTTGTCGCACAGGCAGAGAACACCCGCGACCACATTGGCCACGTCGTCGTGGGCACCCGGCGGGTGATCCACGCTGTCCTTGCCCTGGCGGCTCGTCCGGCGCTCCAGGGCGCAGAGTTGATTGATGAGGCGAGGTATGTCGAGAATTTCGGCGCGCCCGGCGTTAAAAAGAGGCAAGGCATTGATGTAGATGTCGCTCTTCGTCAACTCACTCGTCTCGTACGTGATGCCGTGCACCCGGAACCGCTCCCGGGGCCACTCGCCCGCATAACGGTCTCCGACGATGGTGCTGATCTTGTATGACTTCAGGAGCGTGGCGAACTCAGCACATACGTTATCCGGAGAGAAGGGAGGGCGTACCTCTCGCACCGCATCG
>JADFJG010000029.1 GCA_022566265.1 Pseudomonadota bacterium
GTGAGCGCGTTCACCTTCAGTGTCGGCTGGCCGACGCCGACGGGGACGCTCTGGCCGTCCTTGCCGCAGGTGCCGACGCCGGGATCGAGGCGCATGTCGTTGCCGACCATGGAGACCCGGCCGAGAACGTCGGGCCCGTTGCCGATCAGGGTCGCGCCCTTGACCGCCGGCCCGATCTTGCCGCCCTCGATCAGATAGGCCTCCGACGCCGAGAACACGAACTTGCCCGAGGTGATGTCGACCTGGCCGCCGCCGAAGTTCACGGCGTAAAGGCCCTTGTCCACCGAGGCGATGATCTCTTCCGGGTCATGGGATCCGGCCAGCATGAAGGTGTTGGTCATCCGCGGCATCGGCCGGTGGGCGAAGCTCTGGCGCCGGCCGTTGCCGGTCGGCGTCATGCCCATCAGCCGGGCGTTCATGCGGTCTTGTATGAAGCCGACGAGGATGCCGTCGTCGATCAGTACCGTGCGCTGGCTGGGCGTGCCTTCGTCATCGACCGTCAGCGAGCCGCGGCGCCCTTCCATGGTGCCGTCGTCGATGACGGTGATGCCCTTGGCGGCGACGCGGCTTCCCATCAGGCCGGAGAAGGCCGAGGTCTTCTTGCGGTTGAAGTCGCCCTCCAGCCCGTGGCCGATGGCCTCGTGCAGAAGGATGCCGGGCCAGCCCGGCCCCAGCACCACGTCCATCTCGCCGGCCGGCGCCGCTATCGATTCGAGCTTCACCAGGGACTGACGCAAGGCCTCGTCGACCTGCGCCTTCCAGCTTTCGGCGTCTATGAAGCTGTCGTAGAGCGCCCGCCCGCCGACGCCATGGCTGCCGGTTTCCTGGCGATCACCCTCGCCGGTAACGACGCTGACATCGAGCCGCACCAACGGACGGATGTCGCCGCAGCGCTCGCCGCCCGGCCGCAATATCTGGACCGCGCGCCATTCGCCCGACAACGAGACGGTGACCTGGCGCACCCTTTCATCGGCGTTGCGCGCGTAGGCGTCGATGTCGGCCAATAGCTTCACCTTGGTCTCGAAGTCGACGAGGCCCAAGGGGTTTTCGTCGGTATAAAAGGTGCGGTTGGTGCCGGGCGGCGGCGCCGCCAGCGTTCCTTGGTGGCCCCTGCTGACCGCCTTGACCGTCTTGGCGGCGCGTTCGATGGCCTCCTCGCTCAGCTCCGAGGCGTGGGCGTAGCCGGTGGCCTCATCGGCGACGGCGCGCAGGCCGAACCCCTGGGTGGTGTCGAAGTTGGCGTTTCGGAGCCGCCCGTCATCGAAGCTCAGGCTTTCCGAGACCCGGTATTCGAGAAAGAGCTCGCCGTCATCGGCGCCGCCAAGGGCATCGTCGACGATGTTCTCGACGCGGGCGCGCGTCAGCCCGGCGCGGGTGAAGAACAACTCATCGGTAGCGGCAAGATCGGACATGGCAAGCTCCTCGAAGTACGGTCTTTGAACCGGCCCGGCATCGAGGCCGGAGTGTGCTCTAGGCACATATAGGGAAGTTAACACCCGAATTCAGCCGCAACCTTTGTGGCCGGCAAGGGAAACTGGAAATCATTACCCCCGGCCCTATGCCGACGCCTATAAACAGGCCCTATTATAAGGTGTACGCGGGCCCGGCTTTCGGGAGATATATCATGCCAGGCAAGGGGGCCCATCGCCGCCAACCACGCCCGGTGACGCGCGGAAAATGCCGGCAAATCAGCGCCTTGCGATATAGGTAACTTAACTTACTTGGCGGCGGCGAAACAATCTGCTATCCGCGAGGCTCAAGGCGCCGTATCCGACCGGGATCGCGGACAACTTCCGGCGCCCTCGGCGGGGTGTTGGTTTGGCTTGAGACCCGGCCGTCTCTTGGTGTAGTTTGCGCGTCCGATGCCTTGGGGCGAAGGTCCAGTTGCCGTTTTGGCCAGGGGGAAGAGATGAGGCTTGCGCGATTATTGCGATCCCCTATATGTAAGCCGGGGAGGGGGCATGTGTAAGCGGGGCAGGAGGTTTTCCGTCGACTCACTTAAGGAATTCAAACATGAAGCTACGGGTCCGGCCTCGTAACCACGCCTGGAACCGGGCGGCCTTCATGTTAACGATGCTTTCACGCCGCGCGGGGTATTTGAGTGGCGTGTCCCTCGGCTCGGTATGAGCTTCATGCCCGGGTTCGGGCTCTAAGGCGCCTCGATTAGAGCCAGGTCCTTCGATTTCATGTCTGTGGCCTTTCTCCGCGGCTTTTCAAGGTGAAGGATGAGTTAAGGGATGGTTGTAGTATACGCACTGATTTTGGTGGCCGTCGGCACTGTCGCATTCCACATTTTTAGCCCCTGGTGGTCGACGGAGATTGCCTCGAATTGGGGCTACATCGATACGACGATCGACATCACCTTCTGGGTCACCGGGGTCGTTTTCATCGCCGTCATGTTGTTCATGGCCTATTGCGTGTGGCGCTACCGGTACAAGGCGGGAAGGCGGGCGGCGTACGAGCCGGAGAACACCAAGATGGAGTTGTGGCTCACCGGCTTGACCACGGTGGGCGTCATCGTGATGTTGACCCCCGGTTTGTTCGTATGGAACGACTTCGTCACCGTCCCGGAAGGGGCGGCGGAGTTCGAGGTCATGGGCCAGCAATGGCAGTGGAGCTACCGTTTCCCCGGCAAGGACGGCGTGTTGGGCACCACCGACGTCCGCAAGATCAGCGATGAAAACCCGTTTGGCCTGAATCCGGACGATCCCAACGGAAAAGACGATGTCCTGGTGGAAGGCGACGAGTTACATCTGCCGCTGGATCAGCCGGTCAAGGTGTTGCTCCGTTCGATAGACGTCCTGCACGATTTCTATGTGCCCGAGTTCCGGGCCAAGATGGATCTGGTGCCCGGTCAGGTCACCTATTTCTGGTTCACCCCCATCAGGACCGGGACATTCGATATCCTCTGCTTCGAGTTATGCGGTGTCGGGCACCATACCATGCGTGGCAAGGTCGTGATCGAGGAGGAGAGTGCCTATAAGGCGTGGTTGGAAAAGCAGCCGACCTTCGCCAAGTCGATGGCCAAAGCCGGGACAGGCGGCGGGGATGGGTTGAAACTGGTCTCGAGCGGGGGCGAGGCGGTGACCGCCGGGGGAGAATCCGCGCGATGAGACCGCAACCGTTGGAACCTGATGAAAGTAAAGCCAAGAGGGTATTTTAATGGCCTATGTCGCACCTGGTGAAACCAGCCTTGTCCCGCCCGCCGAGGTCGCCGAGGTAGATCTCTATCATGCGAAAAGCTGGATAACGAAATACGTCTTTTCCCAAGACGCCAAGGTCATCGCCATCCAATACGCATTCACGGCGATCGCCATCGGGTTGGTGGCCCTGGTATTGTCGTGGTTGATGCGGCTGCAGTTGGGCTTCCCCGATACCTTCTCCATCATCGAGCCGAGCCAATACTACCAATTCATCACCATGCACGGCATGATCATGGTGATTTACCTGTTAACGGCGCTGTTCCTCGGCGGTTTCGGCAACTACCTGATCCCGCTTATGGTCGGCGCCCGCGATATGGTTTTCCCCTTCGTGAATATGGTCAGTTACTGGGTCTATCTTCTTGCCGTGCTGGTGCTGATAGCGAGCTTCTTCGTGCCGGGCGGACCCACCGGCGCCGGCTGGACGCTGTATCCGCCCCAGTCCATCACCGCCGGCACGCCGGGGTCGGAGGGGGGCATCGTTCTGATGCTCGTCTCCCTCGCTTTGTTCATCGTCGGTTTCACCATGGGTGGGTTGAACTACGTGGTCACGGTGCTGCAGGCGCGCACCCGGGGGATGTCGCTGATGCGCATGCCCTTGACGGTATGGGGCATTTTCATCGCCACCATCCTGGCGCTGTTGGCCTTCCCCGCCTTGTTCGTCGGCGCCGTGATGATGACCTTGGACAAGCTGCTTGGCACCAGCTTCTTCATGCCGGCGATGATCTCGCTGGGGGAACAGCTCGAGTACGATGGCGGCAACCCGCTGTTGTTTCAGCACCTGTTCTGGTTTTTCGGCCATCCCGAGGTCTACATCGTCGCCCTGCCGGCCTTCGGCATCGTCTCCGATCTGATCAGCGTCCATGCCAGAAGGAACATCTTCGGCTATCGGATGATGGTCTGGGCGCTCGTGGCGATCGGCGCGCTTAGCTTCATCGTCTGGGCGCATCACATGTACGTCAGCGGCATGAACCCATGGTTCGGGTTCTTTTTCGCCACCACCACGCTCATTATCGCCATCCCCACCGCGCTCAAGGTCTACAACTGGACGCTGACCTTGTGGAAGGGCAACATCCAACTCACGGTGCCGATGCTTTTCGCCATCGGCTTCATCGTCACCTTCCTGAACGGCGGTATCACCGGCCTGTTCCTCGGCAATGTCGTCGTCGATGTGCCGCTTTCGGACACCATGTTCGTGGTGGCGCATTTCCATATGGTGATGGGCGTGGCGCCGCTTATGGTCATTTTCGGGGCGATATACCATTGGTACCCCTTGATAACCGGGCGAATGTACGATGAAGCGCTGGGCCAAATTCACTTCTGGGTCACCTTCGTCGGCGCCTATACGATATTCCTGCCCATCCACTATCTGGGCTTCCTCGGCGTGCCGCGCCGCTATTTCGAAATGGGAGACACCAGCTTCATCCCGGAATCGGCGGCGACGCTGAACGCGTTCGTCACCGTCGTGGCGCTGATCGTCGGCTTCGCCCAGTTGGTGTTCTTCTACAACATGGCGCGGAGCTATACGAAGGGCAAAATTGCCGGCCGCAACCCGTGGAAGGCCAACTCGCTGGAATGGCAAACCGAAGAGTTCCCGCCGGGACACGGCAATTTCGGCGCGACGCTGCCGCTGGTCTATCGCTGGCCTTATTCTTATGGCGTGCCGGGCGTCGCCGAGGATTACCTGCCGCAAAACGTTCCGCCGGATGAGGTCGTCACCGACGAAGGCCCCGGGGCCTCGGGCGCCTAGGCAGCCGATCGGTGGGTTTTCTCGCTCATCTGACGGAGAAGCCCTGGCTGGAGGGAGAGAGCCAGGGCGTCGACACCGACGGCGGGGGCATTTTTTCCCTACCGACGCCGCAGATCGGCCTACGGGTGTTTCTCATCGTGGCCACGGTGCTGTTCACGCTCTTTATCGTCGCCTACACGGATCGGATGGTGGTTGCAGACTGGCGTCCCATGCCCGAGCCGTGGCTGTTGTGGGTGAACACCGCGTTACTGATCGCCAGCAGCGTGGCGTTGCACGGGGCGTGGGTTGGCGCCGATCGGGGACGGATAGACGATGTCAGGGCAGGGCTGTATGCGGCGGGCGTTTTCGCCTTTGCCTTCCTGGCCGGACAGATTTTGGCATGGCAACAACTGGTCGCCATGGGTTATTTCGCGGCGTCGAACCCGGCCAACGCCTTCTTCTACCTGTTCACCGCGTTGCACGCGTTGCACCTGTTGGGCGGCCTGGTGGCCTGGGGCAGGACCACCGCCAAGGTGAGGCGCGGATTGGCGCCGGGCCAAGTCCACCTCAGCGTCGAGTTATGCGCCATTTACTGGCATTTCCTGCTGGTGGTCTGGCTGGTACTGTTTGGTCTGCTGTTGTTGACGTAAGGAGGACGAGGAGCACATGACACAAGCCGAGGCGACAAATACGGGAGAAGCACTGGCGCCGCCCGATGGTTTGGGGGGCGTCGTCGCCGACTGGTCGTCGGACCAGCGGGCGTTCAAGAAGGTCCCCTGGGGCAAGGCGATGATGTGGATCTTCCTCCTCAGCGACACCTTCATCTTCAGCATTTTCTTGCTGTCCTACATGACGGTGCGGATGTCGACGACGGTGCCTTGGCCCTACCCCAGCGAGATTTTCGCGTTGAGTTTTGGCGGCGAGCCCATCCCTCTCATCCTCATCGCCATCATGACCTTTATCCTCATCACCAGCAGCGGCACGATGGTCCTGGCCGTCAATTACGGCTATCGAAGTGACCGTGTCAGAACCATGATCTACTTGGTGATTACGGCACTGTTCGGCGCCACCTTCGTCGGCATGCAGGCCTTCGAGTGGACCAAGCTGATCGTCGAGGAGGGCGTGCGTCCCTGGACCAACCCCTTCGGCGCGCCCCAGTTCGGCTCGGTCTTTTTCATGATCACCGGCTTCCACGGCTTTCACGTCTCGGTCGGCGTGCTCTTCCTGTTCATCATTGCCCGCAAGGTTTGGCGGGGAGATTTCGACACCGGGAAGCGCGGCTTTTTCACCAGCCGCAAGGGAAACTACCAGACCGTCGAAATCATGGGCCTTTATTGGCACTTCGTCGATCTGGTGTGGGTCTTCATCTTCGCATTCTTTTATCTTTGGTAAGGCTTGAAACATGGCAAACACAGAGCCACACGCTGAGGCAACCGCGGATGCACCCCCGGAAGGCCAACAGCATCCCCTTGGCATCTATATCAAGATCTGGGCGTTGCTGTTTGTTCTCAGCACGTGTTCCTATCTCGTCGACTACCTCCAATTCCAAGGTTACCTCAGGTGGTCTCTGATCATCCTGTTCATGCTGTTGAAGGCGGGGCTGATCGTCGCCGTCTTCATGCACATGATGTGGGAGCGCCTGGCCCTGCTATATGCCATTCTGATACCGCCGATCCTGGTGATGGTGTTCTTGTTCCTGATGACGCACGAAGCCGACAACACCTTCTCGTTACGGGGCATATTCTTCGGCGCGGGACCCTGAAGCCTTACGCCGCGGAAGCCTTACGCCGCGCCGCCTCTACGCTGACCGTCGGGGGGTTGATTTCGCCGGCCTTGGCCCATGGTTCCGTCGGCGTCGAGACCTCGGTGGGCTTCGGGCCATTGATTTTCCTGGCGGTTGGGTTCGCGGTCGTCGTTGTCCTGTTGGCCGAGAAGAAGTGGCGCAAGCGCAAGCAAAAGCGCGCCGACATCGGTCGATAACGGCATCGCTTCGCGCCCGGCGACGCTTAGCTTACCTTTTCAGCATCTACGGATAGTGCTCCAGGACTAATGGCTTGGCTCAGCGCTCCACGACCTTGCGGTACAGATGCCAGGTCGCATGTCCGAGCACCGGCATGACGACGGCGAGGCCGAAGAGAAAGGGCAAGGCGCCGATCACCAGGGCGCCGGCGACGATGAAACCCCACATCGCCATCATCACCGGGTTGGCGATAACCGACCTTACCGATGTATGAATCGCCGTCATGGCGCTGATGTCCCGTTCTATTAGCATCGGAAAGGACACCACGCTGATGGCCAACACCAAGACGGCGAAGAGGAAGCCGACGCCGCAGCCGACGATTATGAGCCCCCAGCCGGCGGGGGTGGTGAAAATCTGGCGCGCGAACTCCTCGATCGACGCCGGCGCCGCGGCGCCGAAAAACAGCTCGTAAATTCCCAGCGCCGAGCCCAACCAGGAGAAGTAGAGCGCCATCATCACGATGCTGAGCGTCACGATGGCGCCAATGGAGGGGGATCGGAGAACGTCGAAGGCGTGTTTCCAGGCGATATCGAGACCGAGTTCGCGGCGGCGGCTCAACTCGTACAAGCCGATCGCCGCCAACGGGCCGAGCAGGGCGAATCCGGCGAGGATTGGAAAGATCAGCGGCAGTATGTCGTAGCCGGCCGTAAGCCTGATCAAGATGAGACCGACGATGGGATACAAGAAGACAAGGAGAAGAATGTGGCTTGGCTTGGCCTTGAAGTCGTCGAGCCCCTTGACCAAAACTTCCCTCAGGTCCGCCGGGCCGATCTTGCGGATCATCGGTCGATCGGGGCTCGCGCCAGTGTCGGCGACCGCCTTTTCGTCCGCCATTTCATCCGCCATGGTCGTGCCTCCTGAACCGCTTGTCGCCGCGGGCGCGACGCCAAAGGTGACACAGATCGCCCATTCCGGCCGCTGGTCACGTCAAGCTCGGACCCGCAGTCTCGATGATTATACGCCGTCGGTTGTGCTTTGTCGCCTCGCCCGTGAAACCGTTATCATCCCTTTTGTGCCCGCGGCGCCCGCTAGTGGGGGGTTCTTTGGGTTGAGGGGCCGGCGGCATCGGGATGAGGCTTGCGCGATATCGACGACCCCTATATTTAGACCAGGGAACAGGCCCTCTGCCGATGGCAAAAGGAATCGAAGCATGATTTTCAGGACGGTACCCGCCGTCGTCGCGGTCCTGTTTATCCTAGGCGCCGGCGGGGCGGTATCGGCGGGTGCGCCTGAGCCATGGCAGTTGGGCTTTCAGCCCCCGGCCTCGCCGGTGATGACGGGCATCGACGATTTCCACAATTTTCTGCTCTGGATCATCATCCTCACCGCGCTGTTCGTAACCGGCCTTATGCTTTTCGTGATAATCCGGTTCCGGGCCAAGCGCAATCCGGTTCCCAAGAGAACCACCCACAACACGGCGATCGAGGTCATCTGGACCCTGGTCCCGATCATGATACTGGCTGTTATCGCCGTTCCCTCCTTCAGGCTTCTCTATTTCATGGACCGCATCGAGGTGCCCGAGATGACGCTGAAGGCTATCGGCCATCAATGGTACTGGACTTACGAATATCCCGACCATGGCAATTTCACCTTCGACAGCACGATGATTCCGGACGAGGATATCAAGCCCGGCCAGATGCGCCTGTTGGAGGTGGACAACCGCGTGGTGCTGCCGGTCGACACCAACATCCGCATCCTCATGACCTCGACCGACGTGATTCACGCCTGGGCGGTGCCGGCCTTCGGCATCAAGACCGACACCATTCCCGGCAGGCTGAACGAAAGCTGGGTGCGGATCGATCGCGAAGGGGTCTATTACGGCCAGTGTTCGGAACTATGCGGAATCTATCACGGCTTCATGCCCATCGCCGTCGAGGCGGTGTCCAAGGAGGCCTTCGGAAAATGGGTCGAGACGGCGAAGAAGAAGTTCGCCCGCGCCGATGGCGGCGCACCGGCGGCGCGCGTCGCCCGCGCCGGCGGGCCTTCGCCACGCCGACCCGCTACGCCAGCGAAGCGTGGCGAGAGCGGCTCTCGCCTCGGCGAAGCCTCCGGCGGAGCCAGGGCCGGCCGCGCAGGCGGGCGGTAGGCGGAGGAAGCGGATAGGTTATGAGCACCGGTGTAGCCGCACAGGCCCATGGCGAGCACGCCCACCCGACGGGGTGGCGGCGCTGGGTCTTTTCGACCAACCACAAGGACATCGGTACGATGTATATCGCCTTCGCCGTGTTCGGCGGCGTTCTCGGCGGTGTGATGTCGATCCTCGTCAGGATGGAACTGGGCGCTCCGGGCGAGCAAATTCTCGACGTTATCGTCGGGCTCTTGTCCGGGGAGTCGGCGGTCGACGTCGTTGCCAGCGGCGCCCACTACCAGTTCTTCAATGTGCTGATCACGGCCCATGGCCTGATCATGGTGTTCTTCCTCGTCATGCCGGCATTGATGGGCGGGTTCGGCAACTGGATGGTGCCGCTGATGATCGGCTCCCCGGACATGGCCTTCCCGCGCATGAACAACGTCAGTTTCTGGCTGCTGATCCCCTCGGCGATCCTGCTCGTGGCCTCGGCCTTCACCGGCGGTGGCGCCGGGGTGGGGTGGACGGTGTATGCGCCGCTCAGCACCTATGGTCAACCCGGACCGGCGGTCGACATGGCGATCCTCAGCCTGCATCTGGCCGGCGCGTCGTCGATCCTCGGCGCCATCAACTTCATCACCACCATCTTCAACATGCGCGCGCCGGGCATGACGCTCCACAAGATGCCGCTGTTCGTGTGGTCGGTGCTGGTTACGGCGTTCCTGCTGCTGCTGGCGCTCCCCGTTCTCGCCGGGGCGATCACCATGCTGCTGACCGACCGGAACTTCGGCACCACCTTCTTCGATCCCGCCGGCGGCGGCGATCCGCTCCTTTACCAGCACCTGTTCTGGTTCTTCGGCCACCCCGAGGTCTACATCCTGATCCTGCCGTCGTTCGGCATCATCAGCCAGGTGGTGTCCACCTTCTCGAAGAAGCCGGTGTTCGGTTACCTCGGCATGGCCTACGCCATGGTGGCGATCGGCGTCATCGGCTTCATCGTGTGGGCGCACCACATGTATACGGTAGGCCTGGATGTCGATACCCGCGCCTACTTCATCGCCGCGACGTTGGTGATCGCGGTGCCGACGAGCATCAAGATCTTCAGCTGGATCGCCACCATGTGGGGTGGCTCGATAACCTTCCCCGCGCCGATGCTGTTCGCCCTCGGCATGATCTTCCTGTTCACGATCGGCGGCGTTACCGGCGTGGTGCTGGCCAATGCCGGCGTGAATATCGCGCTTCATGACACCTATTACGTGGTCGGCCATTTCCACTACACCATGTCGATGGGCTCCCTGTTCGCGATCTTCGCCGGTTTCTACTACTGGATCGGTAAGATGTCGGGCCGCCAATACCCGGAAATGCTGGGCAAGATCCAATTCTGGATCATGTTCATCGGCGTCAATTTGACCTTCTTCCCGATGCATTTCATGGGTCTCGCCGGCATGCCACGGCGAATCCCAGACTATCCGGACGCCTTCGCCGGCTGGAACATGGTCTCCTCGGTTGGGTCCTACATTGCCGGCGCCGGCGGGGTGCTGTTCCTCTACATCGTCTACAGGACGCTCACCGCCGGTGAGCGGGTGGCCGAGAATCCCTGGGGCGAAGGCGCCACGACCTTGGAATGGACGGTATCGTCGCCGCCGCCTTTCCACAGCTTCGAGGAACTGCCCGAGATCAAGTGAATGACGGGCCCGGCCGGGGGGCGGGCCTTCGCCACGCCGAAGCGGCTTCGGCCGCGCAGGCGGGCCATATCAGAGGAGGAGTTGCGTGTCCGATACCACACTCAGGGTCGGGAGCCGTGGGCATCCAAGCACGTTCGAGGACCTTTCCGGCGCCGGTGATTACTTCGCGCTGTTGAAACCGAGGGTCATGTCCCTGGTCGTGTTCACCGGCTTCACCGGCTTGTTCCTGGCGCCGGGCGACCTTCATCCGGTCCTGGCGGCGGTGGCGCTGTTGTGCATCGCCGTCGGCGCCGGCGCCGCCGGGGCGATCAACATGTGGTACGACCGCGACATCGACGCCGTCATGAAGCGGACCCGCAACCGGCCCTTGCCGGCGGGCCGGATCGATCCCGGCGCGGCCTTGGGATTCGGCGTCACCCTTGGCATCGGCGCGGTGGTGATCATGGGGCTCGCGGTCAACCTCGTGGCGGCGGCCTTGCTGGCGCTGACCATCGGCTTTTACGTCTTCGTCTACACCATGTGGCTCAAGCGGCGCACGCCCCAAAACATCGTCATCGGCGGCGCCGCCGGCGCCTTCCCGCCGATGATCGGCTGGGCGGCGATGAGCGGCGAGGTGAGCCTCGCCCCGGTGTTGTTGTTCGCCATCATCTTCATGTGGACACCGCCCCATTTCTGGTCCTTGGCGCTTTATAGCCGCAATGATTACGAAAAAGCCGGGGTGCCGATGCTGCCGGTGGTGGCGGGGACGCGCAAAACCAAGAAACAGATACTGCTTTATGCCATCGGCTTGGCGCCACTCGTCATGGCCCCTTACGCGCTGGGCATGTTCGGGGCGCTTTACGGCGTTACCGCGGCGGCGCTCGGCGCGCTGTTCGTGCTGGGCGCGGTGTGTGTGTGGTTCGATGGCACCGACGCATCGGCCAAGCGGATGTTCGCCTTCTCGATCCTCTATCTCTTTCTACTGTTCACCGTGATGATCGCCGACCGGATGATCGTGGGCGGCCCGGCGCCGGCCAGCGCCGCGATGTGCCCGTTGGGGATCTGTGTCTGAGATGGCCCGGGACCGTCACATCTCTGGGCGGCACATTCCCGAGCCGCCCAGGCCCGAGCGGCACAAACGGCGGCGCTCCAGGAACCTGGCGCTGGCGGCGGTCCTGCTGGGACTGGTGGTGCTGTTTTACGCCGTCACCCTGGTGAAGTTCGGCGGGAGTTGAGGATGGGACCGCATCGGCGCCGGCGAAATACCTTCGTGTCCGTGGGCCTTATCGCGGTGGTCGTCGGCATGGCCGGCCTGAGCTTCGCCGCCGTGCCGCTCTACCGCCTGTTCTGCCAGGTCACGGGCTTCGGCGGCACCACGCAATCGGCCCTGGTGGCGCCCGGCGCGGTGGGCCGGCGCGTCATCACCGTTCAGTTCAATGCCGATGTTTCCCCGGCGCTGCCGTGGCGTTTCCAGCCCGTCCGGCGGCAGGTGAAGTTGCGGGTGGGAGAGCAAAGCCTTGCCTATTACCGGGCGGAAAACCTTTCGGATTCGCCCCTTACCGGGGTGACGACGTTCAACGTCACGCCCTACAAGGCGGGTATTTACTTCAAAAAGATCGAATGTTTCTGCTTTACCGAGCAAAGCCTGGCCCCGGGCGAGAGCGTCGAGATGCCGGTCACGTTCTTCATCGATCCCGAGATCGTCAATGACCGCAACCTCGACGATGTCACCATCATCACCCTTTCCTACACCTTTTTCCGCGCCAAGGACGCCGGCGCAAAGGGAGAAGTTGACAATGACGGACATTGACGCCGGCGGGCACCGACAGAAACATCCCTACCACCTCGTCGAGCCCAGCCCGTGGCCCGTGGTCTGCGCCGCGTCGGCCTTTGTCCTCGCCCTCGGGTTGCTCTTGTTCATGCACGACGTTACCTCCTGGGTGTTGTATATCGGCGCCGCCATGTTGCCGTTGACCATGTTCATGTGGTGGCGCGACGTCGTGCGCGAGGCGACCCATGAGGGCCATCACACGCCGACGGTGCGGATCGGCATGCGCTACGGCATGGCGCTGTTCATCGCCTCGGAAGTGATGTTCTTCGTGACTTTCTTCTGGGCCTACTTCGGCGCCGCCCTGTTCCCCGCCGAGGCCACGGGAGGGGTATGGCCGCCCAAGGGGATCGAGACCTTCGATGCCTGGGACCTGCCGTTCCTCAACACCCTGATCCTGCTGAGTTCCGGCGTGACCGTCACCTGGGCCCATCACGCCCTGCTCGAGAACGACCGGCGGGGCCTCATTGTCGGCCTGGCGGTGACGATCGGGCTCGGCATAACCTTCACCGGCGTCCAGGCCTTCGAGTACGTCAACGCGCCGTTCGCCTTCAAGGGCGGCATCTATCCCACCACTTTCTTCATGGCCACCGGCTTCCACGGCTTCCATGTCATCATCGGCACGATCTTCCTGATCGTCTGCCTGTACCGGGCCTGCAAGGGCCATTTCAAGCCCGACCATCATGTCGGCTTCGAGGCCTGCGCCTGGTACTGGCACTTCGTCGACGTGGTATGGCTGTTCCTGTTCACCTGGATTTACTGGTGGGGATCCTAGCGACGGTGGTTATCCACGTTTTCCATCACCGGCGTAAATCCACCCGGCCATGAGCGCTTACGAAGACCTCGAGCGGCGCTTCGCCCGGCACTCGCAAATCCGCGATGTCGCCGCCATGCTGCACTGGGACACCGCCGCGATGATGCCGCCGGGCGGCGCCGAGGCCCGCGCCGGTCAGCTCGCCACCCTTGACGTCATCGCCCATGAGATGCTCATCGATCCGGGCCTGGCCGAGTTGCTGGCGGAGGCCTCCGATGCCGACGGTCTCGATCCCTGGCAGGGCGCGAACCTGAGCGAGATGCGCCGCATCTGGGGCCACGCCAACGCCGTCGGCTCCGATCTCGTCGCCGCCATCTCAAAGGCATCCTCGGCCTGTGAGATGGCGTGGCGGACGGCCAGGCAGGAGAACGACTTCGCTTCCATCATCATTCCGGCGGAGGAGTTGCTGGCGCTGGTGCGCGAATCGGCCCGGGCCAGGGGCGAAAAACTCGGGCTCGGCGATTACGACGCCTTGCTGGATCAATACGAACCCGGCGCCAGGAGCGCCGATATCGATCCGGTGCTCGACGATTTGGCCTCGTTCCTGCCGGACTTTCTCGAACGCGTCCTCGACCATCAGGCGCGCCAGGCGGCGCCCCTCGCCCTCGAAGGGCCGTTCGATACCGGCGCCCAGAAAAAGCTTTGCGTCGCCTTGATGAAGACACTGGGCTTCGATTTTTCGCGCGGGCGGCTCGATGTCTCGCACCATCCCTTCTGCGGCGGCGTGCCCGAGGACGTGCGCATCACCACGCGCTACGACGAAGGGGATTTCATGCCGGCGATGATGGCGGCGCTGCACGAGACCGGCCACGCCCTTTACGAGCAGGGCCTGCCGGGTCGCTGGCGTCACCAGCCGGTGGGCGGGGCGCGGGGCATGGGTCTGCACGAAAGCCAGTCGCTGCTGATCGAGATGCAGGCCTGCCGCGGCCGGGAATTCATCGAATTTGCCGCGCCGATGATCCGCGATGCCTTCGGCGCCGGCGGCGAGGCGTGGCAGGCCGACAACCTCTATCGCCTCGGCATCCTGGTGAAGCCGGGGATGATCCGCGTCGACGCCGATGAAGTGACCTATCCCCTGCACGTGATTTTGCGCTACCGGCTGGAGAAGGCGATGATCGCCGGCGATCTCGCGTTCAAGGACCTTCCCGGCGCCTGGAACGACGCCATGGGGGAGTTCCTCGGGCTGACGCCGGCCAACGACGCCGAGGGGTGCTTGCAGGACATCCACTGGTACGACGGGGCGCACGGCTATTTCCCGACCTATACCCTGGGCGCGCTGGCGGCGGCCCAACTGTTCGAGGCCGCAAACGACGCCCTGGCGGGGCTCGGCGCCGACCTCGCCCGGGGCGATTTCTCGGCGCTGATCGGCTGGCTCAGGACCAACATCCACGCCAAGGGCTCGTCCCTCACCAGCGATGAGACGATCAGTGCCGCCACCGGCCGGCCACTTGATTCAAAGGCCTTCAAGCGCCACCTGGAGAACCGGTATCTCGGGTAGCACTTGAGTTCGTGCCCGGATGGCGGCGGGGACACATTGGGGGCGGATGTGGGACCTTGAACAATTCGTTCGAATCGCTGATTAATATCCGATGTCGATTCGTGAACATCCCGCGCCCGGAACTATTCTTACATGTAACTTCGATCAAGGATTCCGCGCACCAGAAATGATTAAGCGGCGTCCAGTCGTCGTTGTTAGCCCTAAGATTGGTTCACGTCCAAGCTTGTGCACTGTCGTTGCGTTAAGCACCAAGCCCCCGAAGCCGAAGATGGCATATCATTGTGAGTTGAAACTTGATCCGCCTCTACCGCCACCATGGTCATCGGGACCGATATGGGTCAAGGGCGACATGATATATGCCGTTGGATTTCACAGGCTCGATTTAATTCGTCTGGGAAAGGACAGGAGAGGGAAAAGAATTTACCGTTTTGAAACAATTACTACTGAACAAATGATAACGATTAGGAAATGCATGTTATGTGCACTTGGCATGACACAATTGACAAAGCATCTTTAACAGACTACCTACTGTATGAGTGCTGCTCTCTAGCCCTTCTTGGGCAGATCAGCGTCTAAGACCCCACCAGGGGCCGCCGTGCAGGGAGCGAAAGCAAGTTCTTGCACGGCGCTGATTTATAGGGCGCTATCGGAAACGGTGGCGCCCATTGCCATTTTTGGCTTTGAAAACGCCGTACATCGGGCGTGACCGGGGCGGAGGCTTGCCGGCGAAAGGTGCCGCGTATAATCTGTAGGCCCGATCCGGCCAAATCGTTCCACTCCTGCTTCGTTTGCGGTTGGAGGAATTGCTTTGCGTTATGTCAGTACAAGGGGGGCGGCGGAACCCCTTCGCTTCGATGAAGTCCTGCTCACCGGGCTCGCCCGTGACGGCGGCCTCTACGTGCCCGAGACCTGGCCGCGGTTCAGCCATGACGATATCCGCGCCCTCGCCGGGCTTCCTTATGCCGATGTCGCCTTAGCCGTGATGACCCCCTTCGTCGAGGGCGCCATCGAGGCCGACGCCTTGGCCGGCATCATCGAGCGCGCTTACGCGCGATTCGACCATCCGGCGGTGGCGCCGCTCAGGGAAATCGGCCCCAACGAGTGGCTGATGGAGCTCTTCCACGGTCCGACCCTGTCGTTCAAGGACTACGCCATGCAGATCCTCGGCGGGCTGTTCGATCATGTGCTGGCGCGGCGGGCCGAGCGCGTGACCATCGTCGTCGCCACCTCCGGCGACACCGGCTCCGCCGCCATCGAGGCCTGCCGCGACCGCGCCGCGATCGAGATCTTCGTCCTCCATCCCCAGGGCCGGGTCTCCGAGGTCCAGCGCCGCCAGATGACGACGGTCGCCGCCGCCAACGTCCACAACATCGCCATCGAGGGCACCTTCGACGATTGTCAGGCGCTGGTGAAGGGCATGTTCAACGACCATGGTTTCCGCGCCGACATGCGCCTGACCGGCGTCAATTCGATCAACTGGGCGCGCATCCTCGGCCAGACCGTCTATTACTTCGCCGCCGCCGCCACCCTCGGCGCGCCGGAGAAGGAAATCGCCTTCTCCGTCCCGACCGGCAATTTCGGCAATATCTACGCCGGCTACGCGGCGCGGGCCATGGGACTCCCCATCGGCCACCTGGTGCTGGCGACGAATTGCAACGACATCCTTTCGCGCTTCCTCGAGACCGGCGCGCTCAAGCGGGGCGAGGTCGAGACGACGCTCGCGCCGAGCATGGATATCCAGGTGGCGAGCAACTTCGAACGCTTCTTGTTCGACCTCTATGGGCGCGACGGCTCCCGCCTGGCCCAGCAGATGGCGGCTTTCCAGGAAACCGGCGAGATCACCTTGGACGATGAACGCCTGGCCGCCGCCAGGGAGGTGTTCGACGGCTTCAGCTTGGACGATGCCGGCACCATCGCCACCATCGGCGCCGTGTATGAGCAGACCGGCGAGCTTCTCGATCCCCACACGGCGATCGGCGTCGCCGGCGCCCACGCCCATCGGCGCGACCCCGCGGTGCCCATGGTCTCGCTCGCCACCGCCCATCCCGCCAAGTTCCCCGAGGCGGTGGCGCTGGCCACCGGCCAACGCCCGGCGCTGCCCGAAGCCTTGGCCGATTTGTTCGAGCGCGACGAGCGGCTGGAGACCCTGGCCAACGATCTCGGCGCGGTCGAGGAATACGTCCGTGCCCGGGCTGAGGAGGCGAAGGTGGCATGAGCATCCAGGTGACGACGCTCGACAACGGCTTCAGGGTGGTGACCGATGTCATCGATACGGTGGAGACCGCCGCCGTCGGCGTCTGGGTCGGCGTCGGCGCGCGCCATGAGAACAAGGAGATCAACGGCGTCGCCCATCTGCTCGAACACATGGCGTTCAAGGGCACGGACCGGCGCTCGGCGCGGGCCATCGCCGAGGAGATCGAGTCCGTCGGCGGCCATCTCAATGCCTTCACCTCGCGCGAGAACACCGCTTATTATGCCCGCGTGCTCAAGGACGACGTGCCGCTCGCCGTCGATATCCTGGCCGATATCCTGCAGAATTCGACCTTCGAGGCCGGCGAGCTCGAGCGCGAGCGCGCCGTGATCATCCAGGAGATCGGCCAGGCGTCGGATACCCCGGAGGACGTCGTCTTCGACCGTTTCCAGGAAACCGCTTATCCCGGCCAGCCGTTGGGCCGGCCGATCCTGGGCTCGGCTTCGATCGTCGGCGCCATGTCGCGCGAGACCATCGCCGGTTACATGCGCCAGAACTACGCCGCGCGGACGATGGTGTTGGCGGCGTCGGGCAGGGTCGATCACGACGCCCTGGTGAAGATCGCCGAGGAGGCCTTCGCCGCGCTGCCGACCAACGGCGGTCCGGAACGCGCCCCCGCGCGCTACCGGGGCGGCGACGTTTTCGAGTCCCGCGACCTCGAGCAGGTCCACCTGGTGCTGGGTTTCGACGGCGTTCCCTTCAAGGACGACGACTATTTCACCCTTTCGGTGTTGTCCAACCTGCTGGGCGGCGGCATGTCCTCGCGCCTGTTCCAGGAAATCCGGGAGAAACGCGGCCTCGTCTACAGCATCTATTCCTTCACCGCCGCCTATGCCGACGGCGGGCTTTTCGGCGTCTATGCGGGCACCGGCGAGAAACAGGTCGAGGAGCTCCTGCCGGTGTTGTGCGAGGAGATCGCCAATGTCGGCGCCGATATCACTGATGACGAGCTGGCGCGCGTCAAGGCGCAACTCAAGGCCGGTATCCTGATGGCGCTGGAAAGCACCTCCGCCCGGTTGGAGCGGATCGGCTCGCACTTGTTGGTCTACGGCCGCGTGCTCGATGTCGCCGAGGTCGTCGAGGCGATCGAGGCGGTCGACGCCAAGGCCATCGACCGCGTGGCGGCGAGGCTGATGGCGAGCCGGCCGACCTTCGCGGCGCTGGGCCCGGTCGGGCGCCTCGAGGCCATGGGGTCGCTCGCCGAACGGTTCGCTTAGGAGCCTGCCCGATCCATGTTCGGGGCGTGGCCTTGCCAATACCCTTCACTTCTATAATATTCCCGCCATGAGCGCGCTGCTGGACCATCTGTTCTCGTTTCCGCCGAACGAGCAACTCGTCGGTGCCAACGTCTATCTGCGCCCGCCGAGGGACTCCGACTGGAAGGAGTGGGCGGAACTCCGGGAGGTCTCGCGGGACTTCCTCGAGCCCTGGGAGCCGACCTGGCCCAAGGACGCGTTGACCCGCTCGGCCTACCGCCGTCGGCTTCGCCATTATGCCGAGCAGTGGCGCAACGGTTCCGGTTACAGCTATTTCGTCGTCAGGCGCTCGGACGCGGTGCTGCTCGGCGGCCTGACGCTGAGCAACGTCCGGCGCGGCATCACCCAGAGCGGATCGCTCGGCTACTGGATCGGTGAACCCCATGCCCGCCAGGGCGTCATGACCGAGGCGCTGCGCTCGGCGCTCTGTTTCTGCTTCGACAACCTCACCCTGCACCGCGTCGAGGCGGCGTGTCTTCCGGCCAACGTCTCGAGCCGCAGGCTGCTCGATAAATGCGGTTTCAGGGAGGAGGGCTACGCCACCAAATATTTGAAGATCGACGGCGAGTGGGCCGACCACGTATTGTTCGCCATGCTCCGCGAGGAAGCGATGAGGGTCGTGCCGGGGCTGGCCGACGGCGGACGGGAGGCGGGCGAAACCACTGAATTCTAAGTTCCGGCCATCCGGCAAGCCGCGGCGGCGTTAAGCGCGGTTACTTCTTGACGTCGGCGCCGACGCGCATGCGGATGATTTTGTCGGGGTTGCGCGGCGGCGAGCCGCGCTTGAGCTTATCGACATGCTCCATGCCTTCGATCACCTGGCCCCAGACGGTGTACTTGCCGTTGAGGTGGGACGCCGGCGCGAAGTTGATGAAGAACTGGCTGTCGGCGCTGTTGGGACTGCGCGAGCGCGCCATGCCGAGGGTGCCGCGGACGAATGGCTCGGGCGAGAACTCGGCGTCGAGATTCTTGCCCGATCCGCCCCGCCCGGTGCCGGTCGGGTCGCCGGTCTGGGCCATGAAGCCTTCGATCACCCGGTGGAAGATGATGCCGTCATAGAAGCCCTGGCGCGCGAGCTCCTTGATGCGGGCGACATGCTTGGGCGCGAGATCGGGGCGTAGCTGGATGACGACCTCGCCGTATTCGAGGGTCAGGTAAAGCAGGTTCTCGGGCTCCTGGGCGTTGGCGGTTGCGGTCTGCAGGGATAGGACGGCCAGCAATATCCCCAATTTCTTGAAAAGACGATGCATGCGATCAGGCTCCGGTTATTGGCGTCGGTAGTGCGGCCGGGCGGCCTCACCCTGTTGACGGCGGCGGCCGCGCGCCTCGGGGATTATCGCTTGCCAATTGACATGGATCAATTACCTTGGCCGTCGCCAGACATAACCTACGCCGCAGGACAATGCGGCGCGTCAAGCTTGAGTGGCGGCGAGAGGCATTGGGGAGATGCCCAGCAACGCCGCGTGAGTTCAAGGGCGCGTATGAAGCGGTTGTCAAGGTTAGGAAAGGCTTTGCTCGAGCTCTTTACCACCTATCCCGTGGGGGGATTGGCCGCCGTTTTTCTGGCGGGCATGATGTTCTGGGGCGCCTTCAATTGGAGTCTGGAACTGACCAACACGGAAGCGTTCTGCATCTCGTGTCACGCCATGAAGCAGTACGTCTACACCGAATACAGAAAGACCGTCCATTTTCGAAACCGGACCGGCGTCCGCGCTTCCTGCCCCGATTGTCATGTCCCCAGGGAATGGATCTACAAAGTCGCGCGTAAGGTCGGCGCGACCAACGAGCTCTTTCACTGGCTGAAGGGATCCATCGATACGCCCGAGAAATTCGAGGCCAAGCGGGAACAGTTGGCGCGGGGCGTGTGGGCGAGCATGGAAGCGACCGATTCGCGCGAATGCCGGAACTGTCACGGCACCGGCGCCATGAACGCCGAGGCGCAGACAGCCCGTGCGCGCACCTGGCACGCGCTGGCGGGCAAGTGGCGAACGACCTGCATCGAATGCCACCAGGGGATCGTCCATTCCCTGCCGCGGGGCTTCGACAAGGAAGCCCTGATGGATAAGTTTCATGACCGGATGGAGAGGGAAAAGGTGAATTGCCGCCTATGTCACGAGGGCATCGTGGCGCCGCCGCCGGGCGAGGGCTGGGGGCGATAGCGGGCAAAGGTTCGAGGGACACGGAAGGATGACGATTCGGAGGCTGATATGATCGCTGGTAAATGCATGGTTTGGGCGCTGGCCGGAGTGGTTTGGCTGGCGTTCGCCGGCGCCGGCCTTGCCCAGACGGCGACGCCGCTGACCCTGAAATTGGGTAAGGAGTTGTTTAACGAGAACTGCGCCGTCTGCCACCAGGCCGACGCCATCGGCAAGCCGGGCGTGGCGCCGTCGCTGACCAATCCGGAGTTGCTCGCCATCGCCTCGGACAAGTTCTTCATGGCCAACATCCGCGATGGGCGCGTCGACACCGGCATGCCGCCCTTCGCCCATCTCGGGCGGAAGAACGTCCGCGCCATCGTCGCTTACCTGCGCTCCCACGCCAGGGAACCGAGCCGGGCCGCCCAAGTGGCTTCCCAGCCCGACGCCCACGGCGATCCCCGCCTCGGCAAGCAGTGGTACGACTTCATCTGTTCCACCTGCCATGGCGTCAACGGGGACGGCTATGAGGCCGGCGGCACCGGCACGGCCATCGGCCTGGCGGGGTTCCTGGATAAGGTCTCCGACGGCTTCATCCGCGAGACCATCAAGAAGGGCCGCACCAATACCCGCATGCTGGCGTTCCAGGGGCCGGCCGGGTTGGCCGACCTTTCCGATCGGGAGATCGATGACATCATCGTTTATCTGCGCAACCTGGTTAAGAAATAGCTGGAGGGTTGAGTCATGAAACGCATCAAGACAGTCTTGTCACGCCGGGAGATGCTGAAGACCAGCGCCTTCATCACCGCCTCCGCCGGCGCCGCCGGGCTCATGGTCGGCGCCAATCCGGAGTTGGAGGTGGCATCCGCGAAGGCCGCGGAAGCTGGGGATGAGCGCACCACCGCCCTGTCCCAGTGCCCCTATTGCGGCGTCGGCTGTGGCACCATCATCCAGGTGGAGAACGGCAAGATCGTCTCCATGCGGCCCGACAAGGACCATCCGACCAATTACGGCCTGCAATGCATCAAGGGCCTGACCGCCGCCGAGCCGATGTATGTCGACCGCATGGAAGGCGATTCCTACGTCCGCAAGGACGTCTGGGCGGAGTGGAACAAGCCCGGCCATGGCGATGTCGAATTCATCAGCAAGACCAAGGGCTCGTTCGACGAGGAACATTTCGTCCGCGTGCCCTACGAGAAGGCCTCCGACCTGGTCGCCCGCAAGATCGCCCACCTGGCCAAGAAATACGGCGGCAACTCCATCGGTCTTTACGGTTCCGGCCAGCTCACCATGGAGGGGCAGTACATCGAGAACCTCTTCATGAAGGGGATTCTCGGCTCCAACACCATCGAGGCCAATGCCCGCATGTGCATGACCTCGGCGGTCACCGGTTATTTCGCCACCTTGGGTTCGGACACGCCGCCGCTCGCCTATGAGGACATCGAGATCTGCGACATGATCATGCATTTCGGGCACAACGCCCGCGAATCGCATCCGATCATCTTCTGGCGCGCCGCCGACTACAAAAGGAAAACGAATATTCCGACGGTGGTCGTCGACCCGCGCCGCACCGGCACGGTGATGGGGTATGAGGACATCAACCCCAAGAACTCGATCCATGTCCCCATCCTCAACGGCGATATCAGCTTCCTGAACGCCATCGCCCATGTGCTGCTCAAGGACCATGACGACGTGATCGACTGGGATTTCGTCAAGAATCACACCACGGGCTGGAAGGAATATGTCGATGGCGTGCTCAAGGATTATAGCCCGGAGCAGGTGCAGGACCGCATGGGCGGGCCCAATCACGACGTCTCGCCGGCGCTGATCCGCAAGATCGCCGGCGTGTTCGCCGACGCCACCCGCAAGCGGCTGGCGCGCGCCAAGGGCACGCAGACCGGCGGCTATGGCGGCGTCATCATCATGTGGGGCATCGGCTTCAATCAGCACATACACGGCCAGCACAACGTCATCGCCATCATCAACCTTTTGACCCTGACCGGCAATCTGGCCAAGCCCGGCTGCGGCCCGTTCTCGATGACCGGCCAGCCCAACGCCATGGGCGAGCGCTTCACCGGCGGTCTCACCGGGCGTCTGCCCTTCAACATGCCGCTGAAGGATGCGGCGCACCGGCGGAAGATGGCCAAGTTCTGGCGGGTGCCGGAGCAGAACCTGATCGACGCCATGAACTCCAAGAACCCCGGCTTTGCCGTCGGCATGATGGAGCGGGCGCTCAAGGGTGAGGTAAAGGCGTTCTTCTTCGTCTACGCCACCCATATCGACTTGCCGGACCAGTACAATCTGGTGCGTCCGGCGATCGCCAAGACCTTCAACGTGGTGCAGGAGATTTACCGCCACGCGCCCAACAACCTCTATGCCGACGTGATCTTCCCGGCGGCGACCTGGGGCGAGGTCGAGGGCATCTATATCAGTTCGGAACGGCGCCTCAACATTTGCCAAAAGGCGGCCGAGCCGCCGCCGGGATGCCGTCCCGACTTGGACATGGTCCTCGACAAGGCCAAGGAGATCGGCACGCTTCTCGGGCTCGACATGAAGAAGGTCCTGCCCTATGAGCGCAAGGCGGACGGCTTTTACGATCCGCAGGAAATATTCCGCGACATCATCCGGGCGTCGGACGGCACCGACACCGATCTCACCGGCATCCTGGAAGTCGAGAAGCTGGACAAGACGGAGCCTTACGAACAGCTGGCGGAGCTGCGCGGTATCCAGTGGCCGGCGCCGAGTTACGAGATCGCCAAGAACGGCGGCACCAAGCGGCGCTTCATGCTGCAGGAGGGCGATTGGAAGAACCGGCCCTACGGCTATTTCCGCACCAAGGACGGCAAGGTGCATATGAAACTGGTCCACCAGGACTATTCCGAGCGGGAAAAATGGACCAAGGAGCTGATGAGATTCGGCGTCGAGAAGGACTTTTACACCATCGACCACATGGACCTCATCAAAATGGGGCGTGACAAGGGCCTGACGCCCGATATGCCGGATGAAGATCATCGCCACAAACGCTGGCAGGATGTCCCCAAGGACAAGTTCCCTTACTGGTTCGCGCTTGGCGTCGTCTATGAACATTTCCATACCGCCAAGTCCATGCGCAGCCCGACGACGCGCCGGCTGGTGCCCGAGATGTATGTCGAGATGCATACCGAGGACGCCAAGGATCTCGGCATCAAGGACGGCGACAAGGTGCGGGTGGTGACGAGGCGTGGATCGCTCGAGGCGCGCGCCCAGGTCGGCACCAATTCCCTGGTCAAGCCGGCGCGCAACGGCGTGCCGCGCGGCTTCATGTTCGGGCCGTGGAACCTCTCGGTCGCCGACAGCGCCGACCCGAAGAAGAACAAATGGCTGGCCAACGGTGTGACCAGCCGCGTCTGGGATCCCGTCTCCGGACAGGTCGACTTCAAGAAGAGCGCCTGCCGGATCGAGAAGATCTAGGCCAGGTCTTTCCCCGATCGCGGCCGGGATAGGGAGTAGCCCCGTGGAACGCAGGACCGTTCTCAAGGCACTGATCGCCGGCGCCGCCGCGGCGCTGGCGCCCAACACCGTCCGCGCGGCGCGGTTCAGTTCCACCTTGCGCTATCTGCGGCCGCCGGGCGCCTTGGCGGAAGAGGATTTCTTGGCCCGCTGCATCAATTGCGGCCAGTGCGGCGAGGTCTGCCCCAACCGCTGCATCAAATATTTCGGCCTGGAGAACGGCCTCGGCTCCCTCGATACGCCCTACATCATCCCGCGGGAAAAGGGCTGCATCCTGTGCATGAAGTGCGGCGACGTGTGCCCGACCGGCGCCATCCAACCCGTCGCGCGCGAGGCCGGCGCCATCCTCGATGGCGTCAAGATGGGGCACGCCCGGGTCGATGAAAGCCTGTGCCTGTCCTTCCAGGGCAAGACCTGCGGGGTGTGCTACCGGGCCTGCCCGTTGCCCGATATAGCCATCACCGTCGGCCGCCTGGAACAGCCCCATGTCACCGACAAATGCGTCGGCTGCGGGCTTTGCGAGCGCTCCTGCATCCAGATGCCCCAGGCGATCCGCGTCATCCCCGACCGTGGTTAGATGTCAGCGGGCGGGAAAATGACCGGGCAACGCCACAAGCCGTTCTTCCTCTGGCGCCACCTGAACAAGCTGCGTTGGGTGAGCTTGAGCATCGTCTTCGCGATGCTCGTGGCGCTGCCCTTCCTGCACCTCTACCAGACCTATGTCGCCGCCCATGCCTATGATCTGCTGTCGCCGCCGGAGGCGCGGATCTACGATGTCATGGAGGCGTTGACCCAGCCCTTCGTCAGCGATCCGGCGGAGGATCTGGACGCGGTCAAGGGCAACACCTGGTCGGGAACCTTCTGGGGCCTGAAGCTTTCCGATCCCCTGGCGGCGCTCGGCCAGATGGCGGCGGGACGGACGCTTTACTGGCCGTTCCTCGTCACCGCGCTCATTCCCGTCGTCTTGACCGCCCTGTTCGGACGCTTCTTCTGCGGCTGGATCTGTCCGGCGACCTTCATTTACGAGCTCAACGGCAATTTCGCCTCCTGGCTGCGCTGGGCCGGCTTCAAGCCCGGCAACCGCCACTTCGACAAGCGCATCAAATACGGGGTGTTGGCGCTGGGCGTGATCGGCTCGGCGATGACCGGTTCGGTCGTGGTCGCCGCGGTCTATCCGCCCGCCATCATCGGCCGCGAAATCTACTACGTGATCGCGCTCGGCGGTTTCGGCGCCGGCATGGTGTTCTTCCTGGCGACCTTGGGGTTCGACCTCTTGGTGGCGCGGCGGGGCTTCTGCCGCTACCTCTGTCCGGGAGGGGCGCTTTACGCCCTGCTCGGCCGCTACCGCGTGGTGCGTATCCGCCGCATCGTCGAGAACTGCAACGACTGCGCCAAATGCAACGCCATCTGCGAATTCGGTCTCGATCCCCTGGGCGACGGTTTCGGGCAGGAATGCAACAATTGCTCGGCCTGTATCGCGGTCTGCCCGACCGACGCCCTGACCTTCACCATCAGGCCCACCGACATTCCGGCGCAGGGGCCGGGGCATCTGGGCTGGCGGTACCGCCGCGAGGCCGAGGCCCGGGTCCAGGGCGGGCAGCCCGCAAGGGAAGATAAGGCGGCCTGATGGAACGCTGGGTCCCCATCGTGTCCTTGGTGGTCATGGCGTGGTTGACGATGACGGGCGTGGCGGGCGCGCACCATGTGTTGGGCCGTCCCGCCTACAGTTTGAACGAGGACTCCAACACCCCGCCCGCCATGCAGGCGGAAGTGCGGACAGGCGACTATTTCGTGACCTACATGGCCTTCCCGGCCTTCCCGCGGCCGGGACATCCCGGCAGGATCAGCCTCTATGTCAGGCGCATCGACGACGGAACGCCCTTCCAGGGCAAGGTCGCCTTCAAGGTGCGCGGATCATCCTGGCTTTCATGGCTGGGAATCGGCAATGAGTCCCACGGGCTGGGCCTTCGGCCGCCGGACGACAACGTCTTCCGCCAGGGTTTCCTCTTCGAGAAAGCGGGCGATTACATCATCACCGCCCAGTTCGAGGCGGATGGCGAGCCCTATGTCATCGACTTCCCGCTGCGTATCGGTGAACCGCCGCCCATCGGCCCCATCGGCATCGCCGTCGGTGCATTGGCGATCGTGCTCTTGACCGTCAACATCGTCCAGCGCCGCCGCTCGATGACCGGCAAGATCCGCGGCGCCCGTGAAGGCAAGTAAGAGGCGCCCCCGGGGGGTATGATGGGGGGTATGATGAAACGCCGGGAATTCTTCAGGCTGGGGGCGCAAAAAACCGCCCGCGCCGCCCTGCGATTGGCCGCCGACAGGGCCGCCAGGCGGGCGACACGCCGGATCAGGCCCCCCTTCGCCCTGGAAGAGCCGGATTTCCTGCTGGCCTGCACCCGATGCGACAAATGTATCGAGGCCTGCGATTACGACGTGCTGTTCAAGCTGCCGGCCCATCACGGTCTCCAGGCGGGCGGCACGCCGGTAATGGACTTGCTCAATCGCGGCTGCCACATGTGCCAGGACTGGCCCTGCGTCAAGGCCTGTGAACCCGGCGCCCTTAAGCTCCCGGCGCTTGACGGAGACGCGCCGGGGCCACCGGCCAAGTTGGCGCGCGCCGGGATAGATGTGAATGTTTGCCTGCCTTACCTCGGCCCCGAGTGCGGCGCCTGCAGGGATTCGTGTCCCATCCCGGGGGCGCTCGAATGGCAAGGCGGGATCAAGCCCGTCATCGACGAGGAACGCTGCACCGGATGCGGCCTCTGCCGGGAGGCCTGCATCGTCGACCCCAAGGCGATCGAGATCGGCGCCCTCGTTCCCGGAAAGCCGACGGCTCCCTACTTTTAGCCTATCGGGCGTCGCGATCCCAAAAGATGGATTATCTCTGGACGAGAAAGTAAGTCCTAGGCGTGGCCGGCCTGGCCCGAGAGCATGGAGAAATCGACGCCGATCTTGGCCAGCGCCCGTTCCCACTTTTTGTCGAGGTCGGGGTCGAAGACCAGGTCGTCATCGGCGGGCACGCTGAGCCAGCCATTGGCGTGAATTTCGGCGTCCAGTTGGCCCGGCCCCCAACCGGCATAGCCGAGAGCGAGGATATTGAGCTTTGGCCCGTTGCCGCTGGCGATGTCCTTCAGCACTTCCATCGTCGCCGTCAGTCCCACCCGCTTGTCGACAAGCATGGTGGTGTTCTGAACATAATCGGACGAATGAAGGACGAACCCCCGTCCGGTCTCCACCGGACCGCCGAACAGGACCTGGATCTTGTCGTCGATGACTTCGGCGTCGATGCTGAGTTGCTTCAAAAGGTCGGGGAAAGTGAGGGCCTCGATCTCGCGGTTTACCACCAGGCCCATTGCACCGTCGGCGGTGTGGGCACAAATATAGATGACCGTGCGCTCGAAGCGGGGGTCGGTCATCTGTGGCATGGCGATCAGCAGCTGCCCCGTGAGGTAGCCCGATCCTGATTTACCGGAGGTTGACGGCATTCCCCGTACCCTACCAAACTAGCGAATATTAACGTTTCATTGTTTATATACCATAACACAAAATTGATGATATTTGGGCAATCATTGCCGGACAATAACGGTAAAATTGGCAACCTGTGTTAGCGAAATAGGGATAATGTCCTAAATGTCAGTTGGTGACCCTTCGTCCCGTGCCCGGCCCGAAACCGGTCCCTTATCCCCGAGGCCGGGCCGGTCCCTTGGGCCGCGGCCATTCTCCGGCCTTGGCGTGGCGCTGATGGCCTTGGCGCTGTCCTGGGCGGTCTGGCCCGCGCCCGCCGCCTTGGCGGCGGCGTCCGACTGGGCGCGGACCGATCAATCGAGGGTCAGGCTGGTCAGCACCGTCGACGCCGCCGGTGACGGCGAGGTCCTTCTTCTCGGGCTCCAGTTCCGCATGGCGCCGAAGTGGAAGACCTATTGGCGCTCGCCCGGCGATGCGGGTTATCCGCCGAAGCTCGACTGGACGGGCTCGGAGAATGTTGGCGGCGCGGCCGTCTCCTGGCCGGTGCCCGAGCGTTACGCCATCTTCGGGCTCAACACCTTCGTCTACACCGATGAGGTGGTGCTGCCGATCGAGATCACCCCCAGCGATCCGGGAAAGCCGGTCCGTCTGCGCCTGGCCGTCGATTACCTGCTGTGCGACCAGATCTGTATTCCCTACGCCGCCAAGCTCGCCCTCGATCTGCCGGCCGGGCCGGCGGTGCCGAGCCGCTTCACCAGGCTCATCGGCCGCTATGTCGCCCGCGTGCCCGGCAACGGCGCGGACCACGGCCTCGCCATAGAACAGGTGCGGCTCACCGGCAAGGAAACGGCGCCGGTGCTCGAGGTGCTGGCCCGCTCGCGCCTTGGCTTCACCAAGCCGGACATCCTGGTCGAAGGGCCGAAACAGCTGCAGTTCGGCATTCCCGATGTCGAGATTTCGGGCGGCGGCGGGACGGCGCTGTTGCGAATACCCGTCACCGTCAGTGGCGAGACCGCGGTGCCGCCCAAGAGCCCGGAGCTTACCCTGACCTTGGTCGACGGCGCGCGCGCCATGGAGAAGACGGTCACCGCCGTTCCCGGCATGGAAGAGGCGGCGCCATGGAGCACGTTGTTCACCATCCTCGCCCTGGCGCTCTTGGGCGGTTTCATCCTCAACCTGATGCCCTGCGTGCTGCCGGTGCTGTCCATCAAGCTTCTCGGTATGATCGAGCATGGCGGCGGTGAACGGGGCCGGGTCAGGCTCGGATTCCTGATGACGGCGGCGGGCATCCTGTTCTCGTTCCTGGTGCTGGCGGTGGCGGCCTTGGGGTTGAGAAGCGCCGGCGTCGTCATTGGCTGGGGCATCCAGTTCCAGCAGCCCGTCTTCCTCGTCGCCATGTCTCTCCTCCTCACCCTTTTCGCCTGCAATATGTGGGGAATATTCGAGATCCGCCTTCCCGGTTGGGCTTCCGGTGTCGCCGCCGGAGGCGGGGAGGGCCAGAGTCTCCCCGCCGCCTTTGGCACCGGCGCCTTCACCACCTTGGTGGCGACACCGTGCTCGGCGCCGTTCCTCGGCACCGCCGTCGGTTTCGCGCTGTCCCGCGGCGCCTTCGAGATCTTCGCCGTGTTCGCGGCGCTCGGCGTCGGTCTTGCGCTGCCTTATCTCCTGGTGGCGGCGGCCCCTGGCCTGGCCAGACACCTGCCGAGGCCCGGACCCTGGATGGTGGTCTTCCGCAGGGTCCTGGGCGTAGCCCTGGCGGCGACGGTCCTGTGGCTGATCTCGGTGCTGGTGGTACAATCGGGGATCAACGCCGCCCTTGCCGTCGGCGCGCTGATGGCGGTGACGGTCCTGGTAATCTGGGGCCGCGCCCGCTTGCCCCGGGCGGGCGCCGGGGCGGGACGCGCCTTGACGGCCGGCGCCGTCGGCGTCGTCGCGGTCCTGGCCTTCCTGGCGCCGGCATTCCTCGCGCCCGAGGGGACGGAGAGACCTGTCGCGGGCGTCGCCGACGGCGTCTGGCGGCCGTTCGACAAGGTTCAGATCCTCAATCACGTCGGCGCCGGCAAGACCGTCTTCGTCGACGTCACCGCGGATTGGTGCCTCTCCTGTCAGGTCAACAAGGCCCTGGTGCTCGACCGTGGCGAGGTCGCCGCCCGTCTCGGCGGTGATCAGATGGTGGCGATGCGGGCCGACTGGACCCGTCCCAGCGATGAGATTTCCGCCTACCTCGCGAGCTTCGGCCGCTACGGCATCCCGTTCAACGTCGTCTACGGCCCCGGCGCGCCGTCGGGCGTGGTGCTGTCCGAGCTGCTGACGGCGAACGAGGTGCTCGAAGCCTTCGGACGCGCCGGCGGCGGCGTCAAATCCTCGCGCCGCTGAAACATACGCAGCGTCGAAGCACCCGGTATGGCCCTTCGGTTTGAGGGGTGAAATCGCACCCGCTTGCGCCTATGATAACAGATTAGGTACTAACCGATGAGGCCGGGGGCACCCCGGCGCCAACGCAAATCGCGGGGAGAGCCGACAATGACGATCAAGGTTGGAGACAAGATACCATCGGTCACGCTGCAACATATGACCGCCGACGGCATAGCCGATATCTCGACCGATGAAATTTTCGGCGGCAAGCGGGTCGCCCTTTTCGCCCTGCCGGGCGCCTTCACCCCCACCTGTTCGGCCAAACACCTGCCGGGATTCGTCGCCAACGCCGGTGCGATCAAGGCCAAGGGGGTGGACACCATCGCCTGCGTCTCGGTCAACGACGCCTTCGTCATGAACGCCTGGGGCGAGAACCAGGGGGCCGGCGAGGAGGTCCTCATGCTCGCCGACGGCTCGGCGAAGCTGGCCACGGCGCTCGGGGTCGAGCTTGACCTCGCTGATCGGGGCATGGGCGTGCGCTCGCGTCGCTACTCGATGATCGTCGACGACGGCGTGGTGACGACGTTCAACCTCGAAGCGTCCGGCGCCTATGAGGTCAGCGACGCCGAAACCCTGCTCGGGAAACTCTGAGGCGGGCTACCCAGGGGGGGGGTCCTCGGGCCGTCCCGGAGCGGGCTTCACGATCGGCGAAATCCATGGCCTTGCCGGCGGCGGAAATCACGCGGCCTGGTTGAAGATTTCGGTTTTGCGTTCACCACGGGAGCGGACCTTGCAGCCGGTTGCGATACGACCAAGGGGCGACACCCCCTGGACCCCCCTCAATGGTAAAATGGCTAAACTAGGAAAAACCAGGGAAAACCGGGCGATTCCTTGATGCGGAACCCGACGCTCAAAGACCGAGCCCCGCCGATGGCGGGGCTCGTTCCTTCTGGGTAAGTTCAGGTCTACCGCGCCGTCACATCGGCTTGTATGGCGCAACCCCAAGAATTTTTAAAGCCGCGTGCAGAGCTTTGATCGACTCCCCGTGTTTTTTGCTCTTATGGAGAGCCGCGCCCTTGTCGCGCAACGCCTTGACCTCCGTCATCTGCATTTGGTTCAATCCCTTTGCCTTTGGCAGGGATTGGTCGATGATCTTGACATCCTTCGGACAGTGTTTGGCCAAGGCCGGCGACGTCATGGCCATGACCACTGCAACCGCTACGAGAATAGTTTTCATGGATATTCCTCCCTGTAAAGTGCCCGCCGATCACGAGCATGGAAGTGATTCTGCGAACTATTCGCAACTGAGTCAATGAAAACTCGACATTCCCCAGATGACATCCGATTTCGTGGAAATTGCAGCACTGTCCCACCGCCACCGGAACTGTATCCTTTATGCAGCCATCCGATTGCATGATTTTGGTAATCGGCCCGCACTTGGAAGGCCATTTTCCCATATTTTCCGCCATCCAGACACACCTCTCGTGTCGATTTCTTCTCGCTGTCGATTCCTTCGGCCTACGCCGGAGCAGGATGACGCCAACGCCGCCGGCATGGTGCATGCCAAATACATGAAGTAGGCGTAACACCGGGCATTCCGGGAAGGGATCGCCGCGCCCTGGATGGTTCTTGGGCGCGGCTGAACCGCCGCTGCCGCGTTGGTCGTTATCCTCATCGCCTCCGTAGCCTTCGCCGCACCGTGCCCTGGGCATGCCGATCCGGCACAGAACGCCATCGACAAGGCCACGGCGGCGATGAAAGGAATGTCGGACAAGGGCAAGATGGGCCCGGTCCACACGCTGATCGACGATGCCAAGATGCTGCTCGCGTCAGCAAAGCACAACTGCGCCAAGCCCGCGGCTACGCCGAAGCCGCCGTGGGTCTCTCGAAGAAATAGACTGAACGTCTAGCAGACCCCCCCCCCCTTAAGACGCGGTCCGGCGCCGCCCCCTTTGCTGGTGGCGGCGCCGGAATCCGCGATCTGGACTCCGGCGCGCCCTATAGGGCACAATCAGGGGTCTTTCGGGGCCGGCAAAGGAGAACACGAGGACCGCCATGCCGCCATGGTGTCAATCCGTTGAATAAGGGAGGTAGGTTATGAGACTCGGAACTCTAATGGCGTTCATCGCCGTCCTTGCCTTGGGTCAATTGCCATCGACAGCCAATGCCTTCGCATGTCCCAAACACTTCGCCGCGGCCCAGGCCGCGATCGACAAGGTGACAAAGGACATGAAGGGCGAAATGTCGAAGAAGATGGCGGCGGCCGGCATGGCCGCCGACATGGCACTGGTGCATGCTCTACTCGACGACGCCAAGATGTTGTTGGCGGGGGCGAAGCACAATCACGCCAAGCCCCAGGGCAAATACGACCATGCCCGCGCCATCGCCAAGGCCGACGCGGCCAAGGGCTCCGCCACGGCCGCCGACATCTTCCATTGGAAGCTCATGGGCAAAATGTAGAAGTAACACCGGGCGTTCCGGGAGAAGGCGTCGCCGCGCCCCGATGGGGTCTCGGGCGCGGCGATCCTCTCCTTTTTCCGGGTCCGGGGGGTGGTTCCAACAGGCTTGGGAGGTTTTGCCATGCGAAGATTCTTTTCAGCCACCCTGGGGCTGGGGTTACTTGCCGCCCTGTTTCCGATCCCCGGCCATGGGGCCCAGCCCTTCCAGGATGCGCCGATCCCGGGGACGTCCCGATCCGCCGTCACCTTGGGCCGCGACCTCGACGGCGACGGCGACCCTGATGAAATTACGATCCGCTTGGAGGTGATCGAGGTCACCGAGGAGGTTTATCCCGGCGAGTTCGTGAAATTCTGGGTGTTTGCCCCCGAGGGCCGGGGCATGACCCCGGTTGCCCGGGTGCCGAGTCCCACCATCCGCGTCGAGGAAGGCGACCGGGTGCGCATCATCCTTCTCAACACGCACTACTTTCCGCACACGATTCACCCCCACGGAACCATCCACCCCAATGCCATGGACGGGGTGCCCGACATCACCCAGGCGGCGGTCAAGCCCGGTGAGTCCTTTACCTACGAGTTCACTGCGAAAAACCCCGGTACGTTCTTCTATCACTGCCACGTCCAGCCCGATGTCCACGTCCTCATGGGCCTGGTGGGGATGCTGATCATCGAGCCCAACCGGCCAAAGAACATATTCACTCATCTCGTGATTGGCGCGGGGCGGATGCCGGACCTCGCCAAGGCCACCGTGGAGGAGGG
>JADFJG010000135.1 GCA_022566265.1 Pseudomonadota bacterium
GGAGGGGGAGAGGAAGGGAGGAGGGGGAGAGGAAGGGAGGAGGGGGAGAGGAAGGGAGGAGGGACAGTCAGGGAGGGAGATTGGCAAGCGGAGTCGTGGTGACTGCCCGCCGATCGGCGAATCCCGAAGGGCGGCGGGGTCATCGGGGGCTGGGTTTGACCGGCAGGAAACCGGAGCCCTATACTCTCAATCTTCCGTTGAGGGATGTGGCGATGAAGCGGTTCGTTTGGTTTGTCCTGGGCGTGATGCTGATGTCGCTGCCGGCACCGGCAGGTGCGGACACTATATATTATTTCTACGACAATGAGACAAAGAGCTTTTTCAATTGGGTTCTCTTCGCTCCCCGCTCGGCGCAACTGAACGACAAAGCCAAGCGCGTTCTCGACAGACAAATCGCCTACCTGAATTCTGCGGGCTAGACCAAACTTTCGATTTGTGGCAATGCCGACAAGGCTGAAGTGGACAACAAAGACGCGGCAATCGAACTCGGCGAACGCCGTGCCCAGGCGGTCAAGGACTATTTCGTTTTCAAGGGATTCGCGGTAAACGATATCACGAACATGGGCGATGGCTGGATTGACTATGGTCACGGACCGGCCAAGAACCGCCTTGCCATTACCGCAATAACACCGGATTGTTAGTGTTAACCTTCGCTACAATTACGCAGACAGAAAACTACATACTTCTTGCCATTCCATCTTAGGCCGTCATTTTCCGAATATATCGTCTTATAATTTGTGGAACTTTCTTCGGTAACATTAAGGTATATTTGTCTGACACTTCCAACATGAGAAACATACAAAATCGATAGCTCTCTCCACCCGACGAATGTTTTCTCGAAGATCACCGTTTCACAGCCGACGGTGCCACAAACAAACCCATAGGAGATACGAACCAAGAGTTCTTCGACGCCATCGCCGTTCAGGTCGTAACGGCCAATATAGAGGCGGCTGGGATCCACTTTCCCGGCCTTTAATTCTCTATATCCACCATATTTACCGATTACATATCGTTCAATGAACTCTCTATCCTTCTGGAAATCACCGCGCTGCAACACAATCCTCTCATGTGCCGAGACAACATTTGACGCAAGTGAGAGCAGTAGGATGGGTAACACAGACCGAAAAGCTTTCTTCATTTTGGGCACCGGGCAAGATTAGCTGCATGGATAAGCTGAGCCGTGGATTTCGGCTATCTAGTATACTGACCGAAGAACAGGCACAATTGCAAGTGGCAATCCATCTTTTTCGCTTTGTGTTCAGTTTGAACCTTTATGGGGCATGGGAGATATTCTCGAACGTCCGCAGGCGCGTTTCAATGCTCTTGAAAATTCTTGGCCCTGCCGGAAAAGTCTTTGGGTTGCTGATCCACTTATTTGCCTTCTGGTGATCCAGATACTGCCTGACCGCCCCGGCGCCTCGTCGATGGGCGGCGGCGAGCAGGCCGCTTAAACTAATCTTGAATTTCGCCTTGACGCCATCGATCTGCTGGCCAATGTATTGAACCGTATTATTATTTTTGTCTCGCAACTGTTCCTCGTTTCTCTTCATGACATCTGCAAAGGCTTGCTCCTGCGCCACTGGGTCATTCAGGAATTCTTTCTTTGTATTTACGCCGTATTTGCCGGTCAAACTGCCATCAAGCCGTTCCAATCCGATGTCCCGCCGGGCGATAGGCGTCAACTGGTAACGTCCCCATGCCTCACCGGAGGGGCTGAGGGCTTGGTAGTTTTTCGACTGTTCAGCCTTGGCAATCTCGTTTCGGTACGACCATGCGACAGGAGATTGTGGCAACGGGTCCGCCAATGGCTGAGCCTGCTTGGCGCCCGGTTTTCCCGCGGCATGGGATACCTGTGTTTGTGTTCCGCTTCCGCCGGCCGCCGGTTGTTGCGGGGTTCCTGACGGAGTGCTCGCTCTATCTATCCCTTCCTTCCCTTCCAACTCCGCCTTCTCCCCGTCCACCTGAGCCATCTTTTCCGCCGCCAGTTGCACGATGCGGGCGGGGGTGAGGCCGGGATAGGCGTAGGCGGTGATCGTCCGGGCGCGGGTGAGGGTGTCGGCTGGGAGGCGCACGACGAGAGCTGGGTCGGCGTCATCGAACGCCACCAGCCGCCCGGCCGCCGCCACCTGGGCGGCGGGGTCTTCCGACAGCATGCCGGCGGTTAGCGAATCGCTAAGCGCGGCGGGCAACATGCCGGTCTCGGCGACGTAATCGTCCTCGATCAACGCCCGGTCCTCGGGCGGATGTTCGGCGAGGGTGGCGCTAAGCCCATCGAAGCTCGCATCGACCGCCGCCCGGTCGGCCGGATCGTCCGGGTCGGGCTTCCCGTCGTTCGCCAGCTTATCGTTGACCCGGACCATGCCCTCGATCCGCTTGGCGCGGTCTTCGTCCCGCTTCTCGATCCTGGCCAGGAGCCGGGCGTGCTGGCCGGCGCCGATCGTCCCCTGGGCAAGGGCGGCGTCGAGTTCCGCCGGGAACAGCTGGCCCTTGGCAACCCGGAAGCGGATATCGGCCACCCCGGCCCTCCTTGCCTCCGCCGCCTGTTCGGCCGCTAGCAAAGCGTTGTCCTTCTCGCTCATATCGATGCGGCCCAACAGCAGCCTCGCGGCCCCGGGCCCAAGCTCGGCGTCGAAGCCGCTCTTCTGGATCAGCTCGCGCGCCTCACCGGTGTTGCCGCGCTCGATCAGCCCGTCGACGGCGGCGGTGACGGCGCCGGCGCGAAGCCTGGCCCGCTGCTCCGCCGCCTCCACATCCGCGAACACGCCCTCGAACTGACCCATCAGATCGTCGACGGTGATGAGCAGTCCCGAAAGTCCCTTGGCGCTGCGTTTCGCCGCCGCCGCGATCTCCACCCCCGCCGCGCCGATGTTGGCGAAGCCCTTTTCATGACGCTCGAGGTTGAGGCGGTGGAGGGCGGCGGTCTGGAACCGCTCCATGGACCCGTCCATGTTGGCCCTGGCGTCCTCGATGGCGTCGGGGCTGACCAGCCTTCCCCCCGGCCCCCTCGGGATATCGGAGAGATGCTCGGTGCGCATCTCGGACGCGAGCTTCATCAAATCCTTGACGAACATCGGATCGCCGGTGTCGCCGGCCGCCTTGGCGCGGGCGAACTCCGCCGCCATGTCGCGCTGGAAGGCCAGCGTCCTCTCGGTGATGAAGTTGCCGTCGTCCAACTTCCGCTGGCGCGCCAGCGCCTGCTTCGCCGCCTCGCTCAGCTCCGGCGGCTCTTCGATCTCGTAGCGTCCATCGTCGTCGAACGGAATTTTAGGCATAGTTGCCCTCCTTGTGGATTATGAGTTTGAAAAGTGGGTGGATTGGGTGGATCGTCGGCCCGGTACCGGCGCTTTGGCCCGCCACGGGCGCACGAAAAAACCCGCCGGCCGGTGAGGCCGCGGGCGGATGGGGACATTCCCCCAAACTTACTCAGAATTATAGCCGAATTTGTAAAATGTGTAAAAGAAAAAATTCAGGAAATAATTCTAAAGACCGGTCCCGCCCGCCGTCACCAGGGCCGGGTCTTGCCGGCGGGGCGGGTCCGCGCCCATAATCGGGCGATGATCGTCCTGTTCACCGATTTCGGGCCCGGCGGTCCCTATAGCGGTCAGATGAAGGCGGTGCTGCACAGAGACGCGCCGGGCGTGCCGGTGATCGAGCTGATGTCGGACGCGCCGGCTTGCGATCCCATGGCGTCGGCCTATCTCCTCGCCGCCCTGGTCCCGGCCTTCGATGCCGGCACGGTTTTCCTCGGCGTCGTCGATCCCGGCGTCGGCGGCGCGCGCGCGCCGGTCATGGTCGAGGCCGGCGGGCGCTGGTTCGTCGGGCCCGACAACGGCCTCTTCGCCATCGCCGCCAGGCGCCAAGGGGAGGCGAGCCAAGGGGACGCGAAATGGTGGGAGATCACCTGGCGGCCGGAACGTTTATCGGCATCCTTCCACGGCCGCGACCTGTTCGCGCCGGTGGCGGCCGGGATCGCCAAGGGGGAGCGGCCGGCGGGCGAGCCATTGGACCCCTCGGCGCGTCCCGGCAGCGACTGGCCCGACGATCTGGCGCGGGTCATCTATGTCGATCATTTCGGCAACGCCGTCACCGGCCTGCGCGCCGAGACCCTGGCGCCGGGAACGGTGTTGGCGGCGGCGGGCGCCAGGTTCGGGCAAGTCCGCACCTTCTCGGACGCCGGCGAGGGCGAGGCTTTCTGGTACGCCAACGCCGACGGCCTCGCCGAGATCGCCGTCAACCGGGGCCGGGCCGATGCCGCCCTCGGCCTTACTCTCGGCGCCGCGATCGAGGTCCGGGCGCCGGTGTCTCGCTGACTTATTCGCCGGCGATGGGGTGGGCGAGGGTGCCGATGCCGGTAATCTCGACCTCGATCCTATCGCCGGGCTTCATATAGACCGGCGGATCGCGCCTCGAGCCGACGCCGCCCGGTGTGCCGGTGGCGATGACGTCGCCGGGGCTAAGCGCCGTGAACGACGAGATGTAATGGATGATGACGGGGAGGGGGAAGATCAGCAGATCGGTCCCCGCCTGTTGCATGATCTTGCCGTTGAGCCGGGTGGTGAGGGTCAGCCGGCTGGGGTCGGGGATCTCATCCGCCGTCACCATCCACGGGCCGAAGCCGCCGGTGGCGGGGAAGTTCTTGCCGGGCGTCCACTGCCCGGTGTGACGCTGCCAATCGCGCACGCTGCCATCGAGGTAACAGCTATAGCCGGCGATGTGACCGAGCGCGTCCTCGGGTTCGATGTAGCGCCCCGATTTGCCGATGATGACGGCAAGCTCGCCCTCGAAATCCAGACGATCCGAAACCTTGGGCCGGATGACAGGCTGTTCATGGCCGAGTTGCGAATCGGCGAAACGGATGAAGATCGCCGGATGATCGGTTTCCTTGCGCCCGGCTTCCTCGCGGTGCGCCCGGTAATTCAGCCCGACGCAGAGGATCTTGGAAGGATTGGGGATGACGGGAAGGAAGGTGATGTCATCCAAGGCGACATCGGCGGTCTGCCCCTTGGTGGCGTCGGTGACCTCGTCCAGCGCCCCGGCCGCCAGCACCGACTTGAGATCGGGGTAGCGGGCGCCCAGGCGCGGGCCGAGATCGATCACGCCGCCATCGGCGACGACACCGTAGCTGTCCTTGTCCCGCCATCGAAAACTTACCAGTTTCATGCCTTCCCTCCCCGAGACTTCCTGATCGCCGCCCGGCCCGATGCCGGCGGTGGATCATTCGTCATCAGAAGATATCGCATCCGGCGGGGCGAGGCCCCGCCCTATGATTCGCCAACGGCTATTTTTTGGCAAGCGCCACCGCTTGCCGGGGGCTTCGGCCTACGGCGCCGCCGCAACGGAGGGCGGCGTCAGGCGGTGTGACAGTCCGGAGCCGGAAGGATACATGAAGGCGTAAACCAGCAAGACGATGAAGACGACCGGCCCGACCTGTTGACCGATCGCGTGGGAGGCGAACCACATCAACAGCGGCGCGATCCACAACAAGACCAGGATGAAGAGCGCGCCGGGCCTCGGGCCGGAACGCCAGGCCTGCCATGCCAGGAAGGCGAAGGGGACGACGAGGATGGCCATGTCGTAGTCCAGCGCATGGGGGGTCGCCAGCGGTATGGCCGCGGCCAGCGCCAGCGCCCGGGCCGCTAAGCCCTGGTTGCGTATCCACACCCAGGCGCAGGCGGCCACCGCGGCGACGGTGCTGATCCCTTGCGCCGCCAGTGCCCAAGATAAGTTGTCGGTCGCCTTCATCACGGCGATGAATACCGTCGGAACCCGCTGCCAGGGGAGGAGGGGTATGGCGTTGTATTCCAGGCTTTTGGGCATTTGCTCGATGAACAGGGTCCAGGGCTCCAAGCCATACGCCGCCAGGGAAGCGAGCACCAGGGCCGCCGCCGTCACCACCATCCATATCAGCGCCCGGAAATGCTTCCCGGCGATCAGGCAGAGCGGCAGGAGCAGGGCGATGTGCGGCTTGTAGATCATCATGCCGAAAAAGAACCCGGCCAGTGCCGGCCGGCTGGCGAGCGATACCAGGCCGCCGGCGATCAGGGCCGCGCTCAGGGCGCCGTTCTGGCCGGCGAACAGGTTCTGCATGACGCCCGGGAAAATGACCACAAGCGCCGGCGTGATGAGATGCGGCGCCGCCTGGCGCACCGCCAGGATGAGCGCGCCGGTGGTGACGATCAGCCAGGCCCAGAGCGCCGGGACGAACGGGAGGAAGGCCAGCGGCGCGACGACGAGAAGATAGGGCGGCGGGTAGGACCAGGGATAGACGCCGGCATCGGCGCCGAGCAGGGCGACTTCCAGCGCATGCAGCTTGGCGACGTCGTAGACGCCGGCGGCGGCGCCGGTGGCGGCCTGCTTGGCGGCGGCATAGAAGGCGATGAAATCCGACCCCGCCCCGTTGCCGACGAGGTTGAGGTATCCGGGGCCGGCGACCAGGAGGTTGTATTCGACGCCGACGATCAGATAGGCGATGGCGCCGCCGAGACAAAACGACACCAGCAAGGCCCGCGACGCCCTAATGAAGAGCCCGGCCCCGGGCGTTGGCCGCTCCTGGTTCGATGCACCGTCGGATGCCGCTGACATGGGCGTGGCTTATCCGGTTTATCTTGCGACTTTGTTAATAACCTATAATCGCAGCGCATTTAATCATCTTTCATTCGCAATTGCTTAGCCAATAAGTTTTCCATTCCTCAGCGCGGTTTTCCATTTTTCGTTCGAGAGGCGTTCTCAAGGCGGTGGATTGCCGCCCCGGCCATCCTCTTTTGGTCTACGTCGCTGGTGTACTTCTCTAACATGGCCAAGCTCTTGTGCCCGGTGATGCTGGCGATCTCCTTTAGGGAGCAGCCGGCCTCGGCCAGCCTTACGCTCGCCGTGTATCTCAATCCATGAAAGACTAAACCGTATAAACCGGCGGCCCTCACCGCCTTACCGAAGTGATGGCGGAAATTGGCGCCCGTGAAGGGCCTCCCCGTCTCGGTGGTCAGAATGATTGGCGACACCCGCTCCTGTGCGCCCAGGGCTTCCCTGAGGGCGCTGTGGACGGGGATCGAGAGCTTGGTCCCGGTCTTGCTCTGCACCACCTTGATTTGTTCGCCATCGTAATCGTGCCAACTCATCGCCCGCACGTCGCCTGACCGCTGGCCGGTGTATAGGCCAATCTTCAGGGCCAGGCCCATCATCGGCGGCGACGACGCCAGGAAGGCGTCAATCGCCTCATCGGGCCAGGGCTTGTGACCCGGACCCATTTTGAGCTTCTTGATGTCCTTGGCCGGGTTGTCTCGCCGATAATCCCGATCCATCGCGAACGCCAGGACGATCCGCAGGACGATGATGAGGTGGTTGGCCTTGCCGGGGGTCTCCGCGTACTTGTCACGCAGGGCCAGGATGTGTTTGCGCTCGATGCTGGCAATGGGTTGGGAGCCCCAGGTCTCGGACAGTGTGCCGAGGTGGATGAGGTATTGGCGCCGGGACGCCTCGCGTAGATCGGCAAACTCTGGTGCTTGCTTGTACTGCTTGATAAGGTCGGCCAGGGAGCCGGGGCCTATCTTCCGTATCGTACCTTTCAGGGTTCGGTTGATCTCGATCACCCTTGCCGCGCGATCCTCGCGGTCGTCAGGCAACCGCTCCCGCGTGATCCGGTGATACCAGTAGGTATGCCCCTTGGCGCGAACGCGCTTGACGTGCTTAAGCCTCACGATCATGAAGCGCCTCCATTAGTGGGTCGTCGTCGCCTTCGGCCTCGTTCCGGCGGTCCCACGCCTCGTCTATCCGCTGGCGGTCCCATATCCTCAGTCGGCCCCGTTCCTCCGGTGCTGGCCAAAGACCGGCCTTGACCTCGGCGAGAAACTTGTTCTCGGATGCGCCCGTATAGAACGCCGCCAGCATCACTTTCAATCCGCGCGGCCAAGCGCCAAAAGGGGGGCGGGGAGCGCGGACCATGCTAGGCAGCCTCCTCGTCCACGTTAATGCCCGCCTCGTAGCTTTGGTCTTCGGTTTCGGGAAACGGGGTGACCGTGGGACCGGGATTCGGGGTTACCATGAGGACAAACTACCAACGCAAATTTAATGCAAGCGAATCACAAGGCGAATGCGGGGTGTCCAAACTGCAACGCAAACCCGTGCGAGCCAAACTGTTTTTTCCCTCGCCGGCGAAAAACTTATCCCATCTCTGGTAAAGATTGGGATAGCTCCG
>JADFJG010000030.1 GCA_022566265.1 Pseudomonadota bacterium
GACCGAGTTCAAGCTTTCCGGGCTACTTTGCGCGTAAACGCACAACGTTGTCCGGCGGCGGGGTGAGTATCCGCCTGATTTCAGCCGCTAGGCGCTCTAAAGCATCACGTTTTTGAGGGGCATAACCAAATCGGTCATAAATCCCTTCAACGCCGGGGACAACGTGTCCCAATACGCGCTCGCTGATAAACGGCTCAACGCCGGCGCGCTGCATGAGCGTTTTCGCTGTTCGGCGTAGATCGTGTAAAACCCATGGGTGTATAGTTTCGCAGTTCATCGCTTTTGCAAGCGCTTTATCAAGCTCTTGCTTTGACTTACTAAACCCGGAAAAGGCAGTGTTGCCGTTGGTCGAGAATACAAAATCGCAATCGTTAATTACAGGCTGGGCCTCGATCACCGCCAGCGCCTCGCCGGTAAGGGGGACTATATAGTCCTCATCTGTTTTTGTTCTCTCCGCCGAGATCGTCCATACGTCGGCGCTGATCTCGGAGCGGAGCATCCCGGCGACTTCTGACCTTCGTTGCGCCGTCAACAACAGCATCCTGGCGATGCCCCTGAATGTCCCCGGTTGATCGAGCAACGGCCACAAGGCCCTGAGCTCGTCATCCGACAAGACCCGTTTCCGTTCTCGCTCCTTGGTACTCGTCCTTGCCATGCCCGCGACAATCGGGGAATTGAATTGATCGTCCCTGGTGGCGTACCAGTTGAAGATCTTGCGTATTTTTCCCAGGACGCGGTCGCTCATGACCGCGCCGTTGTCGTCTTCGACCCGGTCCAAGAGCTCGGTCACGTCGCGTCTGGTGATCGAGGTAATGGGGCGGTCTCGCCACTCAGGCAGGACATAGACGTCAAAAATCCTTCTCACGTCCCTCCAGCTTCGGTTTCTAAGTTGACCGTTCGGCTTCACATGCTTGCACCATCGCTCAATGAAGCTATCGACGATGGAATTGAAATCGTTTGCCAGCACGAGCCGGGGGCGGGGATCTTCGCCGGCCTTCGCCTTGACGATGCCCTTGCCGGCTTCTGTGCGCGCATCGGCCAGCGACAGGACGCCAACGCGGCCGAGCGTGATCCATCGTTGCTTGCCGTGTACGCGGGTGATGAGAACGAAGGACTTGACGCCCCGCTCCGTCACCCGGACGGCCAAGCCGGGGATGATGCTATCGAAGACATGCCGCCGCTTGCCCTGTATGGGCTTGAGGGCGGCGATGCCTCGCTCGGTAAGGGTCTTCCGCTTGCTCGGGTTCGACATTCGATCCTCCTTTGCCTGGGCTAACACCGGGCTAACAGAATTCTTGGGTTCTGGTGTTAGCCCATGGTGTGCTATGGTGTACCGATACCATGCAAACCAAGGGATTGCAAGGGGGGATGCTCTGTTATGGGGTACTATGGTGGAGGTGGATACGTGCTTTGGGAGCAGAAGGTCGCCGGTTCGAATCCGGCCGCCCCGACCAGCGAATTCAAGGGCTTAGCTGATTTTGGCTAGGCCCTCGTGCTTTCGGCAACGGCTCGGGTGACGATTGGGGCAACAAAAAGTGAAAAGGGGTCACCCATTAGGCGCCCCCTTATTTTAGCGGTTGGTTAACCACTTTCCCCAATATTCCCGATGAGGGGCAATCTTTTTAACGTACATCAACCAACCTTTCTAGCGTGCGTCAAAAGGAGGGGTGCCCTCTCGCCGGCGCGCCGGGGACTCGGTCACCTTCGGTCACGAGTGGGTCCGGCGCCCATCGGTATCTGTTCGGATCGATCAGGCGGGTCCGGGCGGACCGGTAAAACTCGACAGTTCGGCTAGGCTCGGGATCGATGTTCAGGCTTCTCCGTTATTTTTCATTGACCAGCGCACTCGCACTGTTGGCCGTGACCCTGGTCCTTGCGTATCTCTACCGGCAGAACGCGGTCACCGAGCTTATCGAGCTTGCCGAGCGCCAGAACGTGATACTGGCCCGCTCATTATCCAATGTGATCTGGCCGCGGTTTTCAAATTATGTGAAGGGGGCTTCGGGGCTCGATGGAGATGCCCTTCGGGCGCGGCCGGAGACCCGGCAAATCCATCGAACGCTCGAGCGTCTGACCGTCGGGCTGCCGGTCGTCAAGGTCAAGATCTATCATTCCGGGGGGCTGACCGTTTACTCCTCCCAAGCCGATCAAATGGGCGCCGACAAGAAAAACGACTCGGGGTTCCTGGCGACAGCCCGACTTGGCATACCGTCGTCCAAGCTGACATACCGGGAAACCTTTAAATCGTTTCGCGGCACCATCGAGGATCGCAACCTGGTCGAAAGCTATCTCCCGATCCGATTCGAAGGCGGTCCGGTCGAGGGGGTCTTCGAGCTATACACCGACGTCACGCCTCTCATGGCCAGGATCGAGAATACGACCATCAAGCTCGTGGTTGGCCTGATGGCGGCATTCGCCGGGCTCTATGGCGTGCTGTTTCTGATCGTCCGGCGCGCCCAAGGGATCCTCGATCGGCAATACCGCCAACTCGAGCGCGAAATCGCCGAGCGCGAACAGGTCGAGGCGAAGCTTACCAAGCAGTCGACACTTCTTAACAGCACGTTCGAGAACATGTCCGGTGGCATCAGCGTGCTCGACGCCGATCACCGCCTCGTGGCTTACAACAAGAAATATACCGAACTTTGGGATTTCCCCCCCGGTTTCATTCGCAGCGGAATGCATTGCGACGAAATCGCCCGTTTCAGGGCGGAACGAGGTGATTACGGCGCCGGTGACGTGGAGGAATATGTAAGACAACGGGCCCAAGCCAAGCAGCGTTGCGAAATTCTCGACAACGAAATAACGCTTCCCAACGGAACCGTTATCGCCCTTAACGCCACCCCCATGCCTGGCGGCGGTTATGTTTCCACCCATACCGATATCACGGAACTGAAGCGGGCCGAGGCGGCGGTGAAGAGGGCCCACGATGAGATGGAGGATAAGGTCAAGGAGCGGACCACGCAGTTGACCGCCGTCCTGGACAGCGCGGTCGTCGGCATCATTACGATCGATGCCTTGGGCATGATTCGCTCCTTCAACCCGGCGGCCGAGAAGCTGTTCGGATACGCCGCCGGCGAGGTGATCGCCAAGAACATCTCCATGCTGATGCCAGAGCCATATGCCGAGGAGCATGACGATTATCTCGCGCGTTACCTGACCAGCCAAAAACCCAAGGTTCTGGGGCGCGTGCGGCAAATTACCGGGCGCCGTAGCGACGGCAGCACCTTTCCGATGGAGCTCTCGGCGGCGAAAATGGTGATCGATGGCGAGGTCAGCTTCGTCGGCAATATAACCGATATCAGCGAACGCCTTGCCAAGGACGAGCAGCTCTACCAGTCCCAAAAAATGGAGTCCCTGGGGCAACTGACCGGCGGCGTCGCCCACGAGTTCAACAATCTCCTGACATCGATTGGCGGCTTCGCCGAGATGGCCGGCCGCAAGGCGGATGACAGCCAGCGGGTGCGGGAATGTGTGGACGAGATCGTCAAGGCGACCGACCAGGCAGCCGAGTTGACGCGCCAGATGCTGGCTTTCAGCCGCAAGCAGGTTCTCGAGCCACGTTTGATTCCCGTCGGCGAGACGATCGCCGGGCTCAAACCCATGTTGAAACCGTTGGTCGGCGCCGAGATCGCCCTGCGCATGGAGATCGGCGAACCGGAGACATACGCCATCGTCGATCCGGCCCAACTCACCCAAGCGATCCTCAATCTCGCGATCAACGGTTGCCACGCGATGCCTGAAGGCGGCGAGCTGGTGATCGGTTGCGGCGAAGTCATACTGGATGGCCGCTTGCGGGCAAGGTTCCCACAAGCGCAAAACGGGCATTACCTGGGCGCTTATGTCATCGACACCGGTGCCGGGATCCCGGATGACGTGTTGCCGCAGATCTTCGATCCGTTCTTCACCACCAAGGAGACCGGTACGGGCACCGGGCTGGGCCTGTCGCTGGTCTACGGCATGGCCGAGCAGTCCGGCGGCTTCATCGATGTCGAGACCGGGATCGGCAAGGGCAGCAAGTTCACCATTTACCTGCCCCTCGCCGAGGGGGACGTGCCGGACCACGCCGCGGCTTTGTCCCGGGGTAACGGATCACGTGGAACCGTCCTGATCGTCGACGACAAGGCCGGCGTGCGCGATCTCGCCCGCGAGACGTTGGGAGAGCTGGACTACATCGTTTTGACCGCCGAGAATGGATCGCAAGCGGCGGAATTGCTGGGCTCCCGATCCCCCAAGGTGGACGTACTGATCACCGATATCGTGATGCCTGGCGCCAGCGGGCCGGAAATCTCCCGCCGGTTGGCGGCCGAGCATCCGAAACTCAAGGTCATCTTCCTGTCGGCCGATACCGCGCTTGGCACTCGAAGCAGCACCGATTTACCGAATGAAAGCAAATTCCTGCAAAAGCCGTTCGACCGGCACGAACTCAGCCGTCTGGTCGGCGAACTCATCGAGGGCGTGGAAGTGGCGCCCGTGTAATCGAACCGCGAGCCGCATGCTCGATTCCATGATGTAGAAAGGGAACAATTATGTCGATTGATCTGAAAAACAAACGCTTCCTCGTCGTCGAGGATCAGCCGCAACCGATGAATCTACTGACAACCTTGCTCAAGGATCTCGGTGCGCTCGAGGTCTTCACCGCCAGCGATGGCGAGGCGGCGCTGACCTTCCTCCGCAGTAACGACAATATCGTTGACATCATCATCTGTGACTGGAACATGCCCCGTTGTTCCGGCATCGATGTGCTCAAATTCGTTCGCCGGGCGCGTCCGGAGGTTCCGTTCATCATGATTACCGCCAACGTCGATATGGGTTCCGTCAAGTTAGCGCGCGAAAACGGCGTAAACGCCTATATCACCAAGCCGTTCAAGCTCGACGAGGTCGAAGGCACGCTCGCCGACATCGTCAATCAGCTCTGACGCGACGGTACTTCGCCGTTGCGCCACTCCCGCCGTCATTGTCGAATTCGCCGCGGCGGCTAAACGTGTTACCGTTACCGGCAAGCGGACGAGACAATTGGGAAATGCCGGTTAAGTGAGTACCAGCACCGCAGCCAGTGGGGTCACCCCGATCGGCCGGTCCGAGACCGGCGGTGACGGCGAGATTAGCATCCATGCCTTTCGCGGCCGGCCCAAACCGGACCTGGCGATCCTGCTGCGTATCGCGCGCATGGCCTTGCGTTATCGCTGGCGCATGGCGGTCGCCATCGGCGCCACCATCGCCGCCGCCATCTTCCAGTTGCTGGTGCCCCAGTTCGTCGGCGCCGCGGTGGACCATGCCCAGGGGAGCCTCACCGGCGGCGGCGCCGCCGCCCGCGCCGCCCTCTTCGTCGCCGCGTTGGCGCTGCTGGGGTCGAGCGTCATGCGCGGGCTGTTCACCATGGTGCACAATTACCTGGGCGAGTCCGTCGGCCAGCACCTGGGTTACGAGCTTCGCCTGCTTTATTACGAGAAGCTGCAGCGCCTCAGTTTTTCCTTCCACGACCGGGTGCAAACCGGCGATCTCATCACCCGCGGCATGCTCGACATCGAAGGGGTGCGAAAATTCGTCGATTCGGCATTTCTGCGCCTGATCCTGCTGATCCTGCTGGTCGGCATCGGCAGCTATATCCTGCTCGGCAACGATCTCGTCCTCGGACTGCTGGCGCTTAGCTTCGTTCCCTTCGTCGCCTGGCGCGCCATCGTCATGCGCTTCAAGCTGGGGCGGAGTTGGCGAATGTTGCAGGATCGACTTTCGGTCCTCACCACGGTCATGAGCGAGAACCTCGAGGGCATACGTATCGTCCGCGCCTTCGTCGCCCGGGTCCATGAAATGGACAAGTTCCGCCGTGTCTCCGACAACGCCCTGGCCTTGGCCAAGCAGCGCATCACCATCCGCATGCGCAACACCTCGGTGATGACCTACGCCTATTTCTGCGCCATGGGACTGGTGCTGTGGGTCGGCGGCCTCAAGATCATCGACGGCGAGATCACCATTGGGAAGCTGGCGGAGTTCCTGGCTTTCATGACCATCCTGCAGATGCCGGTGCGCCACACCGGGATGATGATCAATGGTATCGCCCGCGCCTCGGCGTCGGGGGCGCGGCTGTTCGAGATCCTCGATCTCGAGCCCGAGATCCGCGACAAGCCGGGGGCGCCGGAGCTTGAGATCCGGGACGGGGTGTTGCGTTTCGACGATGTGCGCTTCGCTTATCAGGACGAGTCCGGCCAAGACGGGTCCGGCCAAGACGGGTCCGGTAAGCGGGATATCGTTTCCGGCATCAGTTTCGAGGTCCGTCGCGGCCGTACGGTCGGCATCGTCGGTCCTCCGGGCAGCGGCAAGTCGACCATCGCCCATCTGATTCCCCGCTTCTACGACGTCACCGGCGGCGCCATCACCATCGACGGCCAGGATATCCGGGACGTCACGCTGGAATCGCTGCGCCGCGCCGTCGGCGTCGTCCAGCAGGACACCTTCATGTTCACCGCCCCGATCGAAAGGAATGTCGCCTATGGCGATCCCTGGGCCAATCGCGACCGCATCGCCGGCGCCACCGAATCGGCCCAGCTTCACGATTACGTCGTCAGCCTGCCGCTTGGCTACGAGACCCTGGTGGGTGAGCGCGGCATCTCCCTTTCCGGCGGCCAGCGCCAACGGCTGTCGATCGCCCGCAGCCTCCTGCCGACGCCGTCGGTCCTGGTGTTCGACGATTCCACCGCCGCCATCGACGCCGCCACCGAACAGCGCATTCGCGCCGCGCTCCGCGAGGCCACGGAGAACCGGGCGACGATCATCATCTCCCATCGCCTCTCCTCGCTGATGCATGCCGAGGAGATCCTGTTCATCGATGGCGGCCGCATCGTCGAGCGCGGCAGCCATGGGGAACTGGTCGCCGCCGGCGGCCGCTACCGCGCGCTCTACGATCTGCAGACCAACCCCGGCGGCGGTGCCGCCGCCGAGGCAAGCCGGCGCGCGCGCGAAGGCGCCGGCGGCGGGCTGGGGTCATGACGGTGTCAACGGCAACCACCGCGCCCCCGGGGCTTGGCAATGGGAGGCCCGGCGATCGGCGTCTGGTCACCGCCCTCGAGGGCGACCGCGACGAGCAAATCTTCGGCGCCGCTTTCGACGGCGGCGTCATCCGCCGCTTCCTGGGCTTCCTCCGGCCCTATCACAGACACCTGCTGGCGGCGATCGTGGCGGTCCTCGTCTTCGTCCTGACGCAGCTGGCGATTCCCCTGATCATCCGCTACGCCATCGACAATGCCCTGGTCCAGGGCGCCACCGACCGGGCGTTCCTGGAACTCGCCGTCGTCGCCTTCTTGCTCGTCATTTCGGTCAACGCCGCCGCCAACTTCTGCCAGCTCGCCATCGTCGGGCGTACCGCCGAGCAGGTCTTGTTCGATCTGCGCCAGGCCATGTACGCGCATTTGCAACGGGTCTCCTTGTCGTTCATGGACCAGACCGAGGTCGGCCGCCTCATGGCCCGGCTCCAGGGCGACGTCGACGCGCTCCAGGAATTCCTCGAATCGACGATCTCGGCGATCGGCGACCTGGTGCTGCTCTTGGGCATCATCGTGGTCCTGCTCAGCCTCGACTGGCAGCTCGGCCTGTTCACCCTTTCGGTGGTGCCGATACTGTTCGTCGTCCGCATCGTCTGGCTGCCCCATGCCCGGCGCGCCTTCATGCGCGCGCGCCAGACCAGCTCTGTGGTCAACGGCGCCCTGGCCGAGAACATCAACGGTGTGCGCACGGTGCAGGAAATGAACCGGGAGCGGGTCAATTTCGATCTGTTCGAGGAAAAGGCCGGCGATAACCTGCGGTCTCATCTCAGGGCGTCGAAGTTCGCCCAAATCATGGTGCCCATGGTCGATTGCTTGACCGGCGCCGCCATGGCCATCGTCATCATCGTCGGCGGCAATCTGGTGCTGCGAGAGGCGCTGGATCTCGGCGTCATGGTGGCGTTCATCTTCTATGTGCAGCGGTTCTTCGATCCGATCCGCTCGCTCACCCTGCAGCATACGATGATGCAGCGCGCCATGGTCTCGGGACGGCGGATCTTCGAGGTCCTCGACGTCCCCATCCAGGTGCGCGACAAGGCCGATGCCCTGGAGATCACCGATACCGACGGCTCGATCGAATTTCGCAACGTCACCTTCGGCTACCTGCCCGGCCAGCCGGTGCTCAAGGACATCAGCTTCCGGGTCGAGCCGGGCGAGACCATTGCCCTGGTCGGCCCCACCGGTTCGGGCAAGACCAGCATCACCGCGCTGGCGCACCGCTTCTACGATGTCTGGGAGGGCCAGGTCCTGCTCGGCGGCCATGACGTCCGCGACGTCACCCAGGATTCCCTCGGCCGTCAGATCTCCATGGTGCTCCAGGAACCGTTCCTGTTCTCCGGCACGGTCTACGACAACATCAAATACTGCAAGGCCGACGCCGGCCATGGCGAGGTCGAGGCGGCGGCGCGGGTGGTCGGCGCCCATGACTTCATCACCGCTCTTCCCGGCGGTTACCACACCATGCTTCAACAGCGCGGCGGCAACCTTTCCATCGGCCAGCGCCAGCTCATCAGCTTCGCCCGGGCCATCGTCGCCGACCGCAAGATCCTGGTGCTCGACGAAGCCACCGCCAGCATCGACAGCTATACCGAGATGCGCATCCAAAAGGCGCTCGCGCGCCTCCTCGAAGGGCGCACCGGCATGGTCATCGCCCATCGATTGGCCACCGTGCGCGGCGCCGACCGCATCATCGTCCTCCAGGACGGGCGCATCATCGAAACCGGAACCCACGACGAACTGATGGACCGGCGCGGTCTCTATTTCCGTCTCTACTCGATGAACTACGCCTCATTCGACGATATTCCCGACGAGTTGATCCGCGAAGTGCTCGGCGCCGGGAGCTCGACCTAGCGCGGGGGTCCACTCGCCCACCTACGCGGCCGGCCCTGGCTCCGCCGGAGGCTTCGCCGAGGCGAGAGCCGCTCTCGCCACGCTTCGCTGGCGTAGCGGGCTGGCGTGGCGGAGGCCGGCTTCGGCTGCTTCGGAAGGCATCGGTGGCGCTGGAGGGGACGGCTGTTCCGTCCGTCGAATTTCTCTAGACTACAACCAACTTGAAATCTTCGGCCGGGCCACGATCGCGGCGGCCGAGTTAATTCGCTAGGGAGGACAGGATCGATGAAATCGACAATGGCAAGATTGCCCCTCGGCGCGGTCTCGGGCCTGGCGGCGATGGCGCTGCTTGCGGTGCCGCCGGCCGGCGCCGAGAGCTTCTATAAGGGCAAGACCATCGAGCTTGCCATCGGCGGCTCGCCCGGCGGCGGCTACGATACCTATGGCCGCACGGTCGCCCGGCATATCGGCAAATACATCCCGGGTAACCCCACCATCGTGCCCAAGAACCGGCCCGGCGCCGGCAGCCGCAAGGCGGCCGCCTGGCTCTATAACGTGGCGCCCAAGGACGGCACCGCCATCGCCATCCTGTTCCCCGGCGCCATCATGGATCCGGTGATCCGTCCCAAGAAGGCCAAATTCGATACCACCAAGTTCAATTTCCTCGGCAGCGCCAACCGGGAATCACGCACCTGCATTTCCTGGCACACCTCTCCGGTCAAGACCTTCAAGGACCTCTTCACCAAGCCCCTCATCGTCAGCGGCAGCGCGCGCGGCGGCTCGTCCAGGGACTTCCCCAACTTCCTCAACAACCTGTTGGGGACCAAGTTCACCATCGTCAGCGGCTACAAGGGCACCAAGACCATGCTCCTGGCGATCGAGCGCGGCGAAACCCAGGGGCTTTGCGGCTATGCCTGGACGAGCTTCAATCTCCAGCGCCCCGACTGGATCAAGGAGGGCAAGGTCAACATCCTCGTCCAGTTGGCGATGGCTCCGACCGAGGGCATGACCAAGCTCGGCGTACCGATGATCTGGGACTTCGTCAAGTCCAAGGAACACCGCGAGATCATGGAGTTCTTCTTCAAGCAGCAGGAATTCGGCCGGCCCTTCGTCGCGCCGCCAGGCGTGCCGGCGAAGCGGTTGGCGATCCTGCGCAAGGCCTTCATGGCCGTTCTCAAGGATGACGATCTACTGAAGGACGCCAAGAAGTCGCGGATCGTTATCAACCCGGTTTCGGGCGAGGAGGTCAAGAAGCTCGTCCTCGAGCTCTTCGCCCTGCCGAAATCCCGGATCGAGCGGACCATCGCCGCGACCAAGTTCAAGAAGAAGAAGTAGCGCGCGGCGGCGCCATGATTTGGCCCCCCGGGCCGAGTTGACGGCGGTCCTCTAGCCGCCCCCGAGGGTGGCGTCGACGAGGCCGCGGGTCTCCGCGCCGACGACGATGCGCTCCTTGGGGAAACGCACCGTCACCGTGGTGCCGATGCCGACCTCGCTTTGCAAATCCATCGAGCCTGAGCTCAATTCGACGAGAGATTTGGTGAGCGGCAGACCGAGCCCGGTGCCTTCGTACTTGCGCGCCAGCTTGCTGTCGATTCGCCCGAACGAGGTTAGCGCCTTGGGGATGTCCTCGATCGCGATGCCGATGCCGGTGTCGATGACCTGGAAGACATAGCCGGAGTCGGCCCGGAACCAGGCCTTGACCGTCACCGTGCCGCCGGCGGGGGTGAACTTGACCGCGTTGGACAGGAGGTTGATCAGGATCTGCTTGAGCTTGCGCTCATCGAAGCGAAGCGCCGGCAGATCCTCGGGGATTTCCGTTACCAGCCTCACGCCCCCGTTCCCGGCCCGCTCCCGCACCAGCCTCAGGCAGGAGTGGATGACCTCCGCCACATCCACGTCCGACTCGTCGAGTTCGAGCTTGCCGGCCTCGATCTTCGACAGATCCAGGATGTCGTTGATCAGGGCGAGAAGATGTCGGCCCGATTCATGGACGTCCCCGGCATAGTCGCGGTACCTGTCGGTGCCGACGGGCCCGAACATCTCGCCCTTGATGATCTCCGAGAAGCCGATGATGGCGTTCAACGGCGTGCGCAATTCGTGGCTCATCAGGGTCAGGAATTCGGACTTGGCGCGGTTGGCCGCCTCCGCCTCGTCGCGCGCGATCGAAAGGTCGTCGGCAAGCGCCGCAAGCTGTTTGCCTTGGGCTTCGGACCGCTGCTTGGCGTCCTGGAGCTCGGCCAAACGTTCCTTCAGGCAGCGCCGGCTGGCCCGCAAGGCTTCCTCCGCCCGCTTGGGACGGGTGATGTCGGTGAAGGTGGTGACGGACCCACCGTCGGGCATGGTTTCGCGACTGGCGGCGATGACCGTGCCGTCGGGCAAGGTGAATTCGTGCCGCCGTAGCTCGCCGGTCCTTTTACTGATCACCCGTTCCCTGACGTGGCGCTCGACGTCGCCGGGACCGTAATCGCCCCGCCGGGCCTTGAAGCGGGCGATATCCTCGTATGGCTTGCCGATGCAAATAAAGCCGGGCGGATAGCGGAACAGTTCAACGAACCGCCGGTTGAAGGCAACGAGTTTGAGCTCGGCGTCATAGACGCTGATGCCCTGGGACATGTTCTCCAGCGTCGTCTCCAGGACCACCGTCTTCTCCGCCAACTCGCTCTCGGTGCGCTTGCGTTTGGCGATGTTCTTGAAGACGACGACGGCGCCGGTGACTTCGCCGCCCTGGTCGCGGATCGGCGTGCTGACATATTCGACCGGGAAGGAAGTGCCGTCCTTGCGCCAGAACACCTCGTCGTCGACTTGGTGGACGGCGCCGTCGCTCGGCGCCGCGTGGATCGGGCATTCCTCATGGGGATAGGGCGTGCCGTCGGCGCGGGTGTGGTGGAGGATGGCGTGCTGGGGCTTGCCGATCAGCTCCTCCACCGGCCAGCCGATCAATCGGGCGCCGGCCGGGTTGATGAAGGTCGTGCGTCCCTCGAGATCCAGCCCGTAGATGCCGTCGCCGGCCGCATTCAGGATCAGGTCGTTTTGCTGTTTGACGCAATCGAGGAGATCGATGATCTTCTGTTGCGCCTGAATTCCGTCCATCAGTTGCCGGTTCGCCTCCTGCAGCGCGGCGGTCCTCTTTCTCAGGCGCTGAAAATGTTTGTCACCGGTAAGCACACGCACCTTCCTTGCGCCTTTGTTCTTGGTTGCGATCATGATCGTGCCGCGATTGTCATCAGTTCCCCTTGCGCCGGCCGGCCCGGCTGATCAAGCAGCCTAGGCCCGCTCGGCACATGGAGGAATGATCTCGAAATGGCTAATACATGCACTATATTGACTTAGATTATTATACTGGACCTACTATTAATCGGGGGTTAATTGCTTTCCAACCGCGCTCCTCGGGACCGGCGAACGGCATTCCCGAATAAGAGGAAATGGGGCGGAAGGAGGGGCCCGGCGGCTCACCAGGCGGCTCGAATGATATTCAACCGGTTATTTAAGGAGTCGCTGTAAGTATCCAGGACTATTAGCTGTCTGCGCTCAGTCTCAGGCCCTTGGGTACCAACAGCCGCTCGGCGAGTTCGAACATCCCCTGGACAATGAGCGCGAGAAGGGCGGCGGGAACGGCGCCCTCGAGGATGAGATTGACGTCATCCAGGCGAATGCCCGTGAGGATCGGCTGGCCGTAGCCGCCGGCGCCGATCAGGGCGCCGAGGGTGGCGGTGCCGATATTGATTACCGCCGAAGTCTTGATGCCGGAAAGGATGGCGCGCGACGCCATCGGCAGCTCGACCAGCCTGAGCCGCGCCGCCGGCGCGAGGCCGAGGGCCTCGGCCGAAGTGCGGATCGGCAACGGGATATCGTGAAGGCCGGTATAGGTGCCGCGCACGATGGGCAGCAGGCTGTAGAGGAAGAGCGCGACGATCGCCGGCGGTCCACCGATGCCGAGAAGCGGGATCATGAAGACGAGAAGCGCCAGCGACGGGATGGTCTGGATGACGCCGACGACGGCGAGGATGACCTGGCCGAGCGTGCGCCGGCGGGCGGCAATCACGCCGAGCGGGATCGAGAGCACGATCGCCGCGCTCAGCGAGATCGCCACCAGGGTGAGATGTTCGACCGTGCGGCGCCAGAGCCGGGCAAAAAAGCCCTCCACCGGCGCCGTCACGTCGAGGCCGAGCGTCTTCGCCAGGAACCGGGCGGCGACCTTGGTTTCGGCCACGCCCTTCAATTTCACCTCGGCGTTCATCGCCGTCATCGCCGCCTGTCCGATGCGGCCCTCGAGGCGCAACAGGGCGGCGACGGCGCCGGGCGCGCGGGCGGTAAGATCGGCGCGATAGAGATAGACGGCGTCATAGGCCGGGAAGTGGCGAAGATCGTCGGTCAATACCGTCAACCCGTAATAGGCGATCTCGGCGTCGGTGGCGTAGAGGTCGATGACGTCGATACCGCCGCCCATCAGGCCGCGGTAGGCGAGGTCGTGGTCGAGCCCGCGCACCTCCGCCTGGGGCAGGCCGTAACGTCGCCGCAAGCTGGGCCAGCCGTCGCCGCGGTCGATGAACTCGTTGGAAAATCCGAATTTCAATCCGGGGTGACGGACGAGGTCGGATATTTTCTCCACCCCGAGGCGATCGGCCATGGCCGGCAACATGCCCAAGGCGTAGGTGTTGTTGAAACCGAGCGGCCGGCTGGCGCGCAATCCCCGATCGGCAAGGGCGCGTTCGAGCGCGTCCGCGGTCCGGATGTCGAGGCCCGAGAGGATTTCTTGCCGGAGCGTCCCGGTATATTCGGGGTAGATGTCGATCTCGCCCTTGAGAAGCGCGTTCCACAAGATCCGCGTGCCGCCAAGCTCGCGAAGGTGAACGGCGCGGACCTTGGCGCTGCGCGTGAGGTGGAGCGCGATTTCGCCGAGCACCACCGATTCGGTGAATTTCTTCGATCCGATCCTGACCTCGGGCGCCGGCGGTTCGGCCGCGCCCGCCGCCAAGGACCCGGCCAGGAGCCAGGCGAGAAGGGCGATCGCAACGAGGGGTGGCGATCTCGTCATTGCGGCCCGCCCCGCAAGGCGTCGAAGGGGGCGCGCTGGGCGTTGATGAAACGGGTGACGAAGGGATCGGCCGGAGAATCGACGAGGTCCCTGAGGGTGCCGGTCTGGACGATGGCGCCCTCGCGCATGAGCACGATGACGTCGGCGAAGAAGCCGGCCTCGCCGATGTCGTGGGTGACCAGGACCACGGTCTTGTTCAGGGCCTCGAACACCGCCTTGAGATCGGTCTGGAGCTCGGACCGGATCATCGGATCGAGCGCGCCCAGGGGTTCGTCGAGGAGAAGGATTTCGGGATCCAGCATCAATCCCCGCATCAGGCTGACCCGCTGGCGCTGGCCGCCGGAAAGCTGGACCGGATAGCGGGCAAGGGCGTCCCTGGGAAAGCGCGTGAGGTCCGCGAGTTCCTCGAGCCTGGCCTCGATCTTGGCCTTGGGCCAGCCGATATGGCGCGCCATGAGGGTGACATTGGCGCCGGCGTCGAGATGGGGAAAGAGACCGCCATCCTGGATCACATAGCCCATGCGCCGGCGGATCAGGGCTGAGTTGGCGGCGGTGACGGCGGTGGAGTCGAACAGGACAGAGCCCCGGTCCGGCCGGATCAGGCCGTTCATCAGCCCGATCAGGGTGGATTTGCCGCAGCCGCTCGGGCCGATCAGCACGGTGGTCTTGCGGGGCCGGATTTCGAGGCTCAAGGGCGCCAGCGCCCGGGTGGGGCCGAAGGATTTGGCGACGTCTATCAGCTCGAGCATGGCTCACGGACTTCCAGTTCGCGCGGTTCGGGCGGTTCGGGCAAGGCTTGGGCCGCCCCCGGTGCATTGCGCCTCAAGCGGCACTATCTCACAGAATTCGCATTCCGATAAAGGAAGGCCGACGGTATGCGGGATCTGTCGAGGGAAGGCTTTCAACCTGGCCACGACACCGTTATCCTTTAGGCCCAGTTTTTGAGGTACCAACCAGACGGCGGGGCCGGAACCATGGACCGAAAACGGAAAGTCAGGGAGTTGGCGCGCGGTGCGTCACCACGCTTCTCTCGTCGGAAGGTACTGACGGGCCTGACGGCGGGCGCGGCGTTGGTCGCCTCCGCTCGGGTGGCAAGGGCGGCCTGCGCGATCACGCCGGGGCAAGCCGAAGGGCCGTTCTATCCCGCGGCGATTGAGGATTTTGATTGGGATCTCACGCGCGTGACCGGCGGATCCGGCCGCGCCGAGGGCGAGGTGATCGAGGTAACCGGACAGATACAGGACGCCAAGTGCCGGCCGCTTTCCGGTTGTGAGGTCGAGGTATGGCAGGCCAACATCCACGGCCGCTATAGTCATCCAAGGGACATGCCGCGAGGCCGGCCCTTGGACCCGAATTTCCAGGGTTATGCCAGGTTGACCACCGACAAGGGCGGAAACTATCGCTTTCTGACCATCATTCCGGGTTCCTACCCGGCCATGGCGGACTGGATTCGCCCGCCCCATATCCACTTCAAGGTGCGCGCCCCGTTCAATCCGCCGGTGACCACCCAGATGTATTTCGCCGGTCACGCGCTGAACGACAAAGACTTGATCTTGGCGCCGTTCTCCCAAGCGCAACGGGCGTCGCTCGAAGTCGCGTTCGACAAAATCAGGGCTGACGGCATCCGCGCCGGAACGTTCAATCTGACACTTGCGGGATGATGGATAGTACAGGAGGGCGCGGGCAAACCGGGCAGGGGTCAGCCCTGGTTCGCCAGTCCCGCATTCAGTATGACCCGCCTTTAACCCGCTCGCGTTAGGCAAAGGGTCAATTTCCGAGCTCTCGGTGCTCATCTGTTTACAGGGGGATAGGGATGTGACGCCGTCTACATCGGAGGCGGGCCGGTTACCACGCCGGATCGCACGTGACACAAATCACTCGCCGCAAGCTTACCCTACGGCGGCAATATGGTTCGGCCGGAGAGCGCGGAGATCAGCGGCGCCGGCCTGCTCAGGCCACCGAGGTAACCTGGCCGTTCACCAGCCGGTGCCGGTCTCGTCGATGACTCGCGGCGCGGGCCGAGCGCAGCGCCAGCCGGCACCTCTTGACGGTGTCAAGCTCTTCCACGCTGTCACAGCCGTCCACCAGCATGTGGGACAGCTTGGTGTCCAGCATATCGATCACGATATCGAGCTGCTTACTCGAAAGATACATCTTGGTCTCCTGGAAAAATTGTCCGCTGCTTGATTAAATTGGGATCGGAACAAACAAATGGCCAAGTCTCCCTTTGGGCGAGGTCACGCCCTGGTGACAGTGACGAAGGAGGAATCGACTGAAAGTACACTTCCGTTATGCCCGATACATTTTTGCTCCCGCGATTTACGCTTCACGGTTTCGGAAAAGGGCGGAAATCTATTTCAGGTATAGTCCAGTGTCAAGTCGGTAATATTTAGGGTGCCGGAATCACTTCTTTCCATACACCCCGTTCAGCCTGCGATCCCGCGGCTCCGAATTGGCGCCGTCAGGGCCACGGGAATACTTAATATGTCCTACCTTTTGGCTATAGTAGCGGCGGGATAATCGAAAATTTACGAGGAACGGAATATGTCCGAGGACCGCTTCGGCAATCCCCATGCGCCGGGCCTTCCCTATGCCCACGGCGCGTACATCCGCTCGAGCAAGGACGATCACGCGAAACTGCGTCACGCCTGGCGCTTCATCGACCGGCGGGTGGCGGAATCGGGCCTCGAGGCGGTCTACAATCTGAGCGGCCTCGATCGCCGGTTGGAGGCGACGGCGGACGATCTGGCGCTGTTCGACGACGATCTGGCGCCGGCGCTGATGATCGACAGGTTGGACGCCCTGGCGCTCGATCATCTCGGCGGCGATGCCAAAACGCACGGGATCGTCGCCTTCAATCGCCAGACCGCGGCGGTGATCACGGCGACGGCGGTGATGGCCGGCCCGGGCGATACGGTGATCGGCGTTTCCGCCACCGGCAGCCACCCCTGCGTCGTCCGCGGGGCGATGCGGGCGGGCGCCGATTTCATCGATACCCTCGGCGTTTCCCAGTTCGAGCGGGCGATCGGCGAGACCGCCAAGGTCGCCCTGGTGTCGATGACCCGCCTCGCGGTGAGCTACGAGATCCTTTCGGTCAAGGAGATCGAGCGCATCGTCAGGCTGGCGCACGACGCCGGCGCCAAGGTGCTGGTCGACGACGCCGGCGGCGCGCGGGTCGGCCCGGCGGTGTTCGGTCAGCCCAAGATGCTCGAGCTCGGCGTCGACGTCGGTTCGACCGGGCTCGATAAATACGGCACCGTCGGACCGCGCATCGGCCTGCTCGGCGGCCGGCGGGAACTGGTGGATGAGATCCGGGCGCTGGCTTTCGAACTCGGCGTCGAGGCCCGCCCGATGATCTATCCCGGCATCGTCCGTTCGCTCGAGCAATACGACCCGGCCCGCGTGCGCGCCCTCGTGGCGACCACCAAGGAGGTGATCGCGGCGGTCAAGAGGAGGCTTGGCAACCGGGTCACCGAGACGCCGGTGATCGCGCGCCTCGACGGCGAGGACATCCTCGAGATCGCCATGGAGCGGGCGGGGCTATCCGAGCGCCCGGCGGCGCCGATCGAGGCCTCGGCCGGGCTCGCCATGCTGTTGCTGAAAGATTACGGGGTGCTGACCGTCCATTTCGCCGGCCTGCCGCCCGGCACCTCGGCGATGCTGATCAAGTTCGTGCCGCCGGAAACCCTGGCGCGCTTCGGCGGCGCCGAGCGCTTCGCCGAAGCCATCGATAAATCCCTCGACCGCTTGGCCCAGGTGATCGGCTCACCGGCGGCGTTCCGCGAGTTGCTGTTCGGTGAGGAAAACCCGGGACCAGCCTGAAGCGTTACCGGCGACTTCCGGGGAGCCGGGGGCCGGCAAACATTATTTTTTCATCGGCCCGCCGGTGGCTTGCATCGCCACCTGATCCCCGGTGATGATGAACACCACCGTTCCGTCGGACGCCCTATAGGTCCATTGCTCGATCGGACCGAGTTTGCCGATGTCGTCCGGCCGGCCCAGGATCTCCTCCAGCCGGGCCTTTTCGGTGACCCCCTCGGCCTTCTTCAGGATGTCGGCCTTGGACGGCTCGCCACAGGCGGCGACGGCGGAATATGGCCGAGGCCAGCACCAGCGCCGTCAGCAATGAGCGGGCGAAATTCATCATGCTTTCTCCTCACCGTCTCGTCAGGCGTTCCCCCTGATGACCCCATCGGAGGGTGGCGCGACGTCCGGTTATGCCGCGCCGGTGTCCGGCTTGTTCTCGGCGAACGCCGGGAAGAGGTTCACATAGCCGAGCTTCACCCGTCGCTCCGCCCTTTCCTTGGCGATCTCGGGGCCGAGGGGCACGAAGCCGTAACCCTGGACCACCCGGCACATGAAATTCATCCGCGCGGTCACGCAGATCGTGTCATGCAACGCCTTCTCGTCCCAACCGGCGGCGAACACCGCGTCGGCGTCTTCCTGGCTGACGGCGCTTGGCGTCAGGGTGAGCTTCCTGGCGAAGGCGAGGAGCGGCTTGAACTTCTCGGCGATGGGCGCGCCCTCGAGGTCGTCGAGCAGCCTGTCGATCAGGCCTTCCTCGATGCCCCAGGCGTAAGCCGCCGCGGCATGGGCGACGTAGGCGTAGCGGCACTCGGCGACGCCGACCACATAGGCGGCGATCATCTCGCGTTCTCCCGGCGTCAAGGGCGACGGCCCGTTCATCAACGCCTGGCTCGCCTCGGCCCACGGTTTGTAGATCTCGGGATGTTTCAGGAACACATCGCCTGGACCGGAATCATCGGCATAGGATTCGAAGAACGGCATGGTCTCCCCCTTGTCTCGTCGGCAGGACTTTCAAATGCGATCATAACAGACGATGGTGGGGGTCCATGGATTTGCGCCATGGATTTGCGAAAGCCCATGAAGCGCGAAACTCCGCCTGTCTTCGAGCCGGTGGGGCTTTCGATAAGGGGCGACACTCAAAGAAAAAGGCGCCAATTTCCCGGAGCCTTAATCGAAACGGCGTCTCGAACCGGGACGCAGCCGGATAATCGGATTATTTGGCCTTGATCATCATGGGCTTGCCCGTTTCGCCAACCTGAAAAACCACGATCTTGGTGGGTGCGCTGGTACTTACGTTCCTGGCCCGCATAACCATGCCCGGGGCCTCCGGGTACAATTCGCCTGCCTTGACCGTATGCACCCCTTTCTCCGTCTCGACCGTGAGCTCGCCTTCCAGCACATAGACAAAGACATCGGCGGGATGGAAATGCTTCCCTCCGACGAAACCCGCCGGGAACGAGAAGTGCTTTACGATGACGGTCTTACTAGCATCGCTATTCAAAGCGCCCTTATAAAGCGACTTCGACACTGCCTTGGGCTTGTACTCCTGGGCCTGGACATCCAGGCTGAACGCCGCGCCGAGCGACAATACGCCTACTAGCGCAAGAGCGAGTCCGAGTTTGGTCATTTCCATGATGTCCTTCCCCCTCCACCGTGGGATTCGAAGATTTTTATGTTGAACACGGAGTGCCCAGATGCTCCCCTCCATGCATCGACGAAAGTAGCAGAAAATAGCATTCCCCCACAAGTCGGCCCTAAGCCGATGTCCGTAACACGTGATATGCCCGCCGCTTGAAGGGCAGGCGCCCCTCTGCTAGCTTTTCCGGCGGGTGCCGCAACGGTGCGTCGCCATAGGGTTGGGATGATCGTCGATGACGGATAAACTGCCGGAACGGATCGCCAGGCGGATCGCCTCGATAAGCGACGAGGAGCTGGAATTCAGGGGCCGGACCCGGGGAGGGATGCGCCAGAGCTGGCTCGAGCGCATCGAGCGCGACAAGGACTCGCCCCGGATCGGCGACCAGGCGCCGGAGTTCGAGCTCGAGCTCCTGAGCCCGGCGGGGATGCGCACCGGCGAAACCCTCAAGCTGTCGGCGCTGCGCGGCAGGCCGGTGGGGCTGATCTTCGGCTCCTTCACCTGACCGCCCTTCCGCCGCGAGGCCGTGCGCCTCGATGAACTGGCCAAACGGACCGGCGACAGGGCGCATTTCCTCTGCGTCTACATCAAGGAAGCCCATCCGACGGACGGCTCCCAGGCGCCCTCCAATGTCGACGACGGCATCCTCTACGCCCAGCCGACGACCGACGACGAACGCGCCGAGATCGCTGCCGCCTGCATGCTGCGCTTCAACTTCTCCTTCCCGATGGTGCTCGACGACATGACCAACGAGGTCGAAGCCAATTACGTGGCCATGCCGGAGCGGCTCTACGTCTTGGATGCCGCCGGGCGGGTGAGGTGGAAATGCGGCCTCGGCCCCCATTATTTCGACCCCGACGGTTTCGAGCAGGCGATCGAGGCCGCGACCGGGGGCCAAGGCGGCGTATGATTCCGGCGAGCCCATGACTGGGCTCGCCTCTTGTTTCCTCAAGCGCCGGGCGCGGGCGTCCGCCCGCTTGGCTTTCCTCGCTTCGCTGCGGGCGCGCATTCGCGCTTGCCAGCGAGCCGATGAAGGTCTTCATCGGCTCGCTGGTATGAGAGGCCTTGCGGCCATGGGGGTCCCCATTCGGCTCGCGGAAGTTTCATCAGGGAACGGATGTTTTGGCCGCTGAGGCGTTGGCGCGGGTCAAATGATTTTCGCCCGCAGGAGCGCTCCCAGGTAGTCGGTGATCACCACCAAGAGGATGATCACGATGAGGACGACCGCGGTTTCCCGGTAGTCGAACAGCCGTATGCTGGAAATCAGGTGAAAGCCGACGCCGCCCGCGCCCACCAGCCCGAGGACCGTTGCGGCGCGGATGCTGACCTCGAATCGATACATGTTATAGGTGACGAAATGGGGGATCACCTGCGGAATGATCGCAAAGGCGATGATCTGCAGCCAGCTGGCGCCGGTGGCCTCCAGGGCTTCCATGGGACCCGGATCGATGGTTTCGATGGCCTCGGCATAGAACTTACCCAGCATACCGGCGTTGTGGAGGGCGAGGGCTAGGATGCCGGGAAACGGACCCAGGCCGACAGCGGAGACGAAAATCAGCGCGAACACCAGTTCCGACACGCCGCGCAGGGAATTCAGGATAAACCGCGCGCTTGCGTACACGATCACATGGGGGGAGATGTTGCGGGCCGCCATCAGCCCCAGCGGTATCCCCAGGAGGATGCCGAGAAACGTCCCCCAGATGGCGATCTCTACGGTTTCGAGCGTCGGCTCCAGGATCACCCGGGTATATCCCCAATCCGGGGGGTACATCCGGGAAACATAATCGGCGATGGCCGGGATGCCCCGGACGAGCTCGGCGATGCTGACGTTGGTGTGCAGCGCCGTAATATAGAGAACGGCGACAGTGACCGCGATAATGCCGATTTGTATCGCAAAACGACGGTACTTCTGCGCCGGCGTCATCGCCGAATCCAACAGGGTCTCGAGGCGGGCCCGGTAATCCAGGTCGCTGGCCCGGTGCGCGGCGGCGCTCTTTTCATTCATCGTAGGTGTCCTCGGGCCTACCGCCGTAGATGCTTGACAGAATGTCGTCCGTCAGACTGGAAACGTCACCGTCGAATGTGATCACGCCGCCGGCCAGTCCAATGATCCGGCGGCCGAATTCGCGGGCGTAATTCACTTGGTGGATGTTGAGGAGAACGGTTATCCCCATTTCTTCGTTGATTTTCTGCAAGTAGCTCAGAACCGTGCGCGCGATCGTCGGATCGAGGCTGGCCACGGGCTCATCGGCGAGAAGCAGTATGGGCCTCTGGTTGAGGGCGCGGGCGATGGCAACCCGCTGTTGCTCGCCGCCCGACAGGGTGTCGGTGCGCTGAAACGCCTTGTGCGCCATGTCCACGCGATCGAGGCACTCCAGCGCCCGCAGCTTCTCCTCGCGGCTGAACATTTGACAGACCGCGGGCAGCGTCGCCTTGTATCCGAGAACCCCGGTGAGAACGTTTTTGAGAACCGGAAGCCGTTTCACCAGGTTGAACTGCTGAAAAATCATGCCGATGCTGCGGCGGTGGAGGCGCAGGGCCCTCTTGTTCTCGGTCACCAGGCTTCCGTTGAAGCGGACTTCGCCCGCCGTCGGCGTGACCAGCCGGTTGATGCACCGCATGAGCGTCGATTTGCCGGCGCCGCTGCGGCCCAGGATGACGGTGAACTCGCCCGGGTACGCGGTCAGATGCACGTCATGGAGGGCGACGGTCGAGCCGTACTCCTTCCTGAGCCCCTTGATCTCCAAAATGGGTGCCTGGCCGGACTGGGTCAAAGCGCGTTACTCCCTGTGGAGATGTGCCCGGCGCACATAACTCCCCCAGCCGACCGCTCGCTGGGGAGCGGTCGGCTGGGGGAGTCTCGGTCGATCTCAGCGAGAAGGCGGGAAGCTAATCCTCAGCCGCCCTTCTTCTTGGCCGTCTTGAGCCGTTCCTTGAGGGCGATCAATTTGCGGACGATGTTGTAATCGCTGTCCTTCGCAGGGTCCATGCCGGTCACCACCCCCAATTTGCCGAACCTGATGCCGCCCAACGAAAGCAGGGCCTTCTTCAGCTTGGCCTGCAGGTCCTTGGGCAGGTTGGTGCGGACCACGAACGGCGAACCGGGAATCGGGTCCGAGGTGAACACCACCTTGACATCGGACTTCTTCAACGTGCCGCTGTCGAGGGCAAGATCGTAAACCTCGTCGGCGATCGCCGCGGCATCGACCTTGCCCTCCTTGACCGCGATCAGCGACGCCTGGTGGGTGCCCGAGTAGTAAAGCGATTTGAAATCCTTCTCGGGATCAATGCCGTTCTTGTCGAACACGTAGCGCGGCACGAAGTTGCCCGACGTCGACGCGGGGTCGACGAAGGCGAACGTCTTGCCCTTGAGGTCCTGGAGATTGTTGATGGCGCTGTCCGGGTGCGCGATGATCAGTCCCCTGTAAGACGACTTCCCGGTCTTCTTCATGATGCCCCGGGCCACCGCCTCGATCTCGGCCCCAACCTTGTCCTTCGCCAGGACGTAAGAGGCCGGGCCGAGGAACGCGATTTCCAGCTTGTTCGATTTCAGGGCCTCGATCACGGCGCTGTAGTCCATGGCGACGTAAGGCTTCACCTTCATCCCCAGCGCTTTCTCCAACGCCGCGACGAACGGCGCGGAATTCTTGAGCAGCTTTTGCGCGTCCTCGGACGGGATCAGGCCGAAGCGGATCGGCTTTTCTTCCGTGCCGAAGCGGATCGGCTTTTCTTCCGCCCAGGCCGAACCCATGGGGCCGACGGCCAGCAGGCCCGTGGCAAGGGCCAAGGGTAGCCACAGAAATAAACGGCGTTTCATAGTATCCTCCCCTGTTGTTGAGGCGTGCACAAACGCATTCCTCCTCCGATCCCTTGTTCGCCGGGACCACAACGGGAACAACTCTATCCCGGTTCGGCCCGTGTGGAAAGCCGTATTCCTCGGGCCGTCCGCGATTCCCGCCTTCCGCCGCGAGATGCCGTGCGCCTCGATGAACTGGCCAAACGGACCGGCGACAAGGCCCATTTCCTCTGCGTCTACATCAAGGAAGCCCATCCGACGGACGGCTCCCAGGCGCCTTCCAATGTCGACGACGGCATCCTCTACGCCCAGCCGACGACCGACGACGAGCGCGCCGAGATCGCCGCCGCCTGTATGCTGCGCTTCAACTTCTCCTTCCCGATGGTGCTCGACAACATGACCAACGAGGTCGAAGCCAAGTACATGGCCATGCCGGAGCGGCTCTACGTCTTGGATGCCGGCGGACGGGTGAGGTGGAAATGCGGCCTCGGCCCCCATTATTTCGACCCGGGCGGTTTCGAGCAGGCGATCGAGGCCGCGACCGGGGGCCAGGGCGGCGCTTGAGAGGCCGGCGGCGCTTGACGACGGGGGGCTTCCAAGATACCCATAGCCGCCCGATGTCAAAGGCCGGGGCATGGCAGCCGACGGCTGGCGGCGGTTGAGTTCGGAGAAGGCGGCGATGGATGCGCGGATCTACAAGCCGGTGAGGGCCGCGACCCAGCAAGGCAGGACCGGGGCCGGCAAATGGGTGCTCGAGTTCGCGCCCGCCGGCCCTAAGGAACGCGATCCCTTGATGGGCTGGACCGGCTCGGCCGACACCTTGGGCCAGGTGCGGATGACGTTCGATACCAAGGAGGACGCCGTGGCCTATGCCGAACGCCGGGGCTATCGCTATTCCGTCCGCGACCCCGAGGTGCAAAAGACCCGGATCAAGAGCTATGCCGATAATTTCCGCTACGCCAAGGTGCGCTGATTCCATGGCTGGCATCGAGACCGATTGGGGCCGGGGAGGCGGTGTGCTAACCTTCCCTGGCGAACAGCGCCCCCAGGCGAACGGCGCCCCCAGGCGAACGGCGCCCCCAGGCGAACGGCGCCCCCAGGCGAACGGCGCCAACGTGGTGCATGCGCCCTTAGCTCAGTTGGATAGAGCAGCGGCCTTCTAAGCCGCAGGTCGGAGGTTCGAATCCTCCAGGGCGCGCCACCTTGGGTGGCTTGGCGGCGCAAGGGCGAGCCCCGGCCCGGGGCCGGCCGGGATCAATCCGGCGTCAGCGCCTTGTCCAGCAGCTTGACGCAGGCGTAGACGGCGTCGATGGCGGGCGAGGGCGTCTTCGTCAGCCGGCCGAGCTCGATGACGGCGCCGATCAGGGCCTCGACCTCGAGCGAGCGGCGGGCCTCGACGTCCTGGAGCATCGAGGTCTTGTGCGCCCCTACCGCCTCGGCGCCCTCGATCCTTTTCTCGATGGTGTGGCGGAACTCGATGCCGAGCTTCTCGGCGATCTCCTGGGCCTCCTTCATCATGGCGGCGGCGAGCTCCCGGGTCTCGGGGAACCGGCAGATGTCGACCAGCGTCGCGTGGGTGAGCGCGCTGATCGGATTGAACGTGAGGTTGCCCCACGCCTTGAGCCAGATCTCGGAGCGGATGTTGTCGACCACGCGGGAGCGGAACCCGGCGTCGATCAGGGCCTGGCAAAGCGTCTTCGCCCGTTCGCTTGCCGATCCGTCGAGCTCGCCCACCGGCAAGCGGTCGCCTTCGACGTGATGGATTACGCCGGGCTCGGTGACCGCGGCCGCCAGGTAGACGACGCAGCCGATGACGCGCCGGGCCGCGATGTTGGCCTCGATCACGCCGGTGGGATCGAGGGTCTCGAGGCGGCGGCCGTCGAACTCGCCGCCCTGCCTTTGGAAGTACCACCAGGGTAGGCCGTTCTGCACCGTGACGACGGCGGTGTCGGCGTCGAACAGGGCCGGCAGTTTCGGCGCCACCAGCCCGATGTGATGGGCCTTGACCGCCAGGATGACCATGTCTTGGGTCCCGGCTTCATCGAAGCTGTCGGTCGCCTTGACGTCCTTGGCGAGGAGCTCGGCGCCGTCCGCCATCACCAGCTTGAGGCCGTTCTTCCTGATCGCCGCGAGCTGCGCGCCCTGATCGATCAGGGTGACCTCCTGGCCGGACAGCGCCAGCTTGGCGCCCATCAGACCGCCGATCGCGCCGGCGCCGACAACGCCGATTCGCATGAGACTCTCCCCCTATTCGCGCGTTCTTATTCGCCTAGGCGAGTCGGGCCCGCCAGGCCCCGCCGAAGCCACCCGGGGGCCAAAACGAAACGGGCCGATAAACCCGGCCCATTATTGCACGAAGATGTTGCTCAGCGTGGCCATGTCCTCTCCCTCGGAATTGGCCGGCTGAGCCGGCTCGGTATGCCTCTGGCCGGCATGTTAAGCCGAGTTCCCCGGCCGGGGCCAGCCGCTTTCGCGATTCTAACGGAATCGTGATCGGCCCCGAATCCGTCTCCGGGCCCAGTCGCGAGGGGATCGGACGCCGAGAGCGGCGGTTCTCAGGCCCCGTAAAGCCGGCGGCGATGCGTCATCGCCAGATCGGGGCGGTCGGTGGTGAAGACGTGGACGCCCCATTCGAGCGCGTTCTCGATGTCGGCCGGCTTCTTCACTCCGTAGGCGCCGAGCCTGAGACCGAGATCCCTGGCCCGGGCGACCGAATCGGCCCCAAGGCAGGAGATCGGGGCGCCCATCTCGGCAAACCCCCCGGCGCGCACCCTCTTGCCCGCGCCCTCGATGCCGCCGGAATCGTCGAACATATCGCGCCCGGCGAGGGCGATGAAACCCGCCGGCTCGGCCACGGCGCCGAAGGCCTTCAGGGTCTCCCAGGCAAAGGAGGTGACCACCGTGCGATCCAACATGGCGGTGGCCTCGAGGCGCTCGGCGAGCATGGCCTCGAGCCCCGGATAGGGGGTCTCATCGATGCCGACCTTGATTTCCATGCGCAGACCGAGCGGCGTCGGCTTGATCAGATCGATGACCTCGTCGAACAAGGGTATGCGGTCGTGCCCGCCCTCCTTGAGCCTCAGTTTCTCCAATTCGCTCCACTCATGATCGGCCACGGCGCCGGCGCCCGTCGTCGTGCGGTTAAGGGTCGGGTCATGGATGACGACGATCTTCTTGTCCCGGGTCGGATGAACGTCGAACTCGATGAGATCGACGCCAAGCCCGATGGCGCCGCGAAAGGCGGTGATGCTGTTTTCCGCCCAAAGCGCGGCGCCGCCGCGGTGGGCGACGACGAGGGGCGGGGAATTTGCGGAGATAGACGGGACCATGTATGACCAAGTTTAGTGGATCGGGAATCCGTTTGCAAAGACGCCGGGGGACCGGCTTGCCTGGAGAGGGAAACTTGTGTAGCAACATCGGGTTGCACGGAATTGCTCATCCCCTGCGGCAACGATAGCGGGGGGCAAAAAAAACCGGGGAGGGAAAGCTTTGACCATTAGCAAGATCGAACGCGTCGGCATCATCGGGCTCGGCCGCATGGGACGGCCGATGACCCGGCACTTGATCGGCAAGGGCTTCGCCGTCACCGGCTTCGACGTTTCGGACGGGGCCATGGCGGCGGCGGTGGAGCTTGGCGCCGCCAAGGCCGCCGACCCGGCGGAAGCGGCGCGCCGAAGCGATCTCGTCATCGTCGTCGTCGGCTTCGATTCCGAGGCCGAAGAGGTGGTCCTGGGCCCGGACGGGCTGCTGGCGGGGGCCAGGGAAGGCACCGTCATCGCCATATCCTCGACCGTCGCGCCCGGCACCATGAAGCGCCTCGCGGCCAAGGGCGAGGGCAGCGGGGTCAAGTTCCTCGACGCGCCCTTGTGCCGTGGCGAACGGGCGGCGGAAGAGGGCAAACTTTTGGTCATGGCCGGCGGCGATCGCGACGTGTTCGAGGCCTGCCGGCCGGCGTTCGCGGCCTTCGCCGACGCCATTTTCCACTTGGGCGATCTCGGCGCCGGTCAGGTCGGCAAGATGGTCAACAACCTGATCCTCTGGGCCTCGATCTCGGCCAATTACGAAGGGCTCAAGCTGGGCGGCGAGTTGGGCGTCGAGGAGGAACCCCTGCGCCAGGCCCTGCTGCAAAGCAGCGCCAGCAACTGGGCGCTCGAGACCTGGCTGGAGCAGCGCCAGATGCCGTGGGCGGAAAAGGACATGACCATCGTGCTCCGGGAAGCCGACATGGCGCGCATCAGCCTGCCCCTTTGCGGCGTCGTCAAGGAAGTGATCAAGGGCATCAAGATCGAACGCGGCCACCCCATGCCGGGCGCGGTGACGGACTGAGGGCGTGTCCTCATAAAAGCCGGCTTGGTTGGGCTTTCGGGGTGCTCCGGCCCCAGGGCCTTCTCGTCGATCGCCAAGGAGCGCTTGTAAAGCGGCTCGGCTCCGGCGTCGCGGCCATGAGGTTCATCGTGTTGAGGGTGAACACGAGAACACGAGAACACGAGAACAAGAGAACAAGAAGCACCAATAACGTAAGCTCGAAGCGGACGCCGAACCATTCTAAAACTGTGACGCCTCCGCCTAGCCACGACCCAAAATAATCCCGGTCAAACGATTCCATCTGGTCGGATAGTGCTCTAACGCCTCGAACCTTGTGTTCGTTCAATCCGGCATCAGCCGAATGGTTTCCACAGTAAAATCAGCTTTGGCAGCACCGTGAGTGCCGCCAAAAGGGCGATTAACATTGCCGACGCGATCAACACACCGAAATAAATAGTGGGGATGAAGTTGGAAAACACCAAGATGGAGAAACCGAAGATGATGGTCATGGTCGTGTAGAACACCGCTTTGCCGATATTGGAATGGCAAATGTGCAGGGTCTCCACATAACTGTTCGTAAGTGCGTACTCTTCCCTGAAGCGGTAGATATAGTGAATACCATTGTCTACCGCGATACCGATGGTGATGGCGGCGATGGTGATGGTCATCATGTCCATGGGGATTCCCACCCATCCCATGACACCCAAAACCACCCCGGCACCCAGCAGGTTTGGCAGAATGCCGATAATCGACAAGGTGATTGACCGGAACAACACCAGGAACATGATCGCAATACCCAGCATCACGACACCCACGGTTTTGATCTGCGATGTGAACAGGCTCTGCAGCATATTGTTGTAGAGCACGAGCAGCCCACTCACGATCACGTCCTTCTCCTCGAATCCGAGCTTCTCCACCAAATCACGGCGCACTGTCTCCAGCAACTCGTTGCGGCGTAAATCCGGTTTCGAATCCAACACACGCGCAAGGATCCGTGCCTCGTTGTTATCGATGGAGACATAAGGGTCGACGAGACCCTTTCTTACCTCGGGGGGCGTTTTGGTATAGAGGAGTGCCAGCTGCATTCCGTCCAGCTCCTCTCCGGCCAGGTCTTCGACAACCCGCACCGCCGAAGCGAGCGAGAGCACCTTGCCGATTTCGGGCAGTCCATCGAGGTAGTCGTGTACTTTTTTGATGCTCTGGATCTTGTCGGGGGTAAACCAATACTCCGGCGCGTTGGCCTGCTCCGCGAACTTGCGCTCCATTTCTTTCTCTGCCTCGGTCAACCCTTCAAGGTCCTCGGGCGTCAGGAAGATGTCGGAGTCATCGCCGAAGTTTATCAGTATTTCCAGTGGAGTGGTGCCACCGAGCTTCTCATCGATGAGCTTGAGACCCTGATAAATTTCGGTGTCTTCGCTGAAGTAGTTGATAAAACTGTTCTCGACACGCAGCTGGGCGATTCCCGCCACGCTCACGACGGTCAATATGACCGCCAACACCAGGATCTTGTTGCCTTGAGTCTCGGTCAGACGGGCCAGATATGCGGGTAAGAGAAACCGCTCGCTGTCGGAGGTGGGTCTGGATGCCGTTTTCCCCATCACCATCAGCAACGTGGGGAACAGCAGGAACGAGGTGACGAATGTCACCGCCAAGCCGGCGCTCATCATCCACCCGAAGTCGATGACCGGCTTGATGTCGCTCACCACCAGGGAGCTAAAACCCATGATGGTGGTTAGCGCGGTGTAGAGACAGGGTTTCACCATCTTATGCGTGGTGGTCCTGACCAGCGCCAACTGATCGTCAGCGGGATGATCCCGATTGAGCTGCCGGTAACGCACGATCAAATGAATGTTCATCGAGATGGTGATGATCAGCATAAGGGCGAGAAAATTGGATGAGATGACGGTGACCTTCCAACCGATCAATCCCAGTACACCCACCATGATCAATCCGGCGTAAAAGCAGCTGATCAGGGGGAGCACGATCCAGCGCAATTCCCGGAAGATGGCGGTGAGAACAATGATGAGAAACACTAGAACACCACCACCGAAGACGATCAGGTCGTTGCGCACAAATGTAATCATGTCGTCGGTAATCATCGGCAAACCGCCGAGATATAAAACGGCATTCTGGCGGTACGGCTTGATGATGTCCCTGATGCGTGCAACGTCAAGGTGACGTTGATCGTTTAACGCTTCATGAGCCCGGTCGTATTCGCCGCCGATGCGTTTCAGGGTTTGCGTTTCTTTAACGGAGAGACCGGTATTCCGTTGTTTGGCGCGCAGCTCATTTCGAGATCGGAGTAAGTTGTTGTACTGCTGATTCTCGACCAGTCCCAACAGCAAGGCGGTGGTCCGGCCATCCACACTGATGATGAGCTCGCGGTAAATGGGGCTATTGATCAGCTCGTCCTTGGCCTTGACCCGGTCGATACCGGGTTTCTCCAGGCTTGGCAGATCGTTGATAATTTCGCTGAACGATGCGTCCGAGTTCTTGAATAGGGGGGCATCGAGTATCGTGAACACCGTGTCCACGCTGGTGACTTTCTTGAGTTCTTCACGGAGTCGCTTCAAGGACTCCAACGCTTGGTCCGAGAAGAGATCCTTGTCGGGGGTGTAGGTCACGACGAGTAAGTCGCTACTCGGATATCGCTGGTGGATTTTCCGGAACACCTTGAGGTCCACGTCGTCTTCCAACAACAAGGAGTCGGCCGATGCGTCCAACTTGAAGTCTTTTGTGTGATAACCGAAGAAAACCAGAATCGAGAGCAGCACGACCAGAACCGACTTGGGATGGTGGAGCACCAGAATGTCATAGGCCTGCACGGTACGAGACGTCATGGAGTTTCCTCTTTGAGCAACGCCGATTCAGCTAGGGGCACGATGGTGTCGGCCCATGGTGTGTACAGTTTTCCAGAGGGGGTGAAGGTACTCGTCGGCCACCAGGGTCGGATCGCCGCCTGCCCGTCTGGACCGAGATTCCCCGGATGACCACTTGAGTCGACATTCCCCAGACGACATCCAAATTCGGAAAAATCGTACCACCATTCCACCGCCAAGGAAACTGCGTCCCTTCCGCGGCCATCCGATGGCCTGATTTTGGAGATCGGCCCTCGCTTGGAAAGCCATTTGCCCGGATTTTCCGCCATTCAGACACCCCCCTCCTGTCGTTTTCACCTCGCCGTCGATGTTCCCGGCCTACGCCGGTGCGGGTCGTGGTCGCGGATCATCGATCAGGCGCGAGATTTTCCGGATTAGTTGCCTCGGCGCGGATCAGCCTGCCGCTTTGCGGCGTCGTCAAGGAAGTGATCAAGGCCATCAAGATCGAGCGCGGCCACCCCATGCCGGGCGCGCTGACGGACTGAGGGCGTGTATGTCGGCTCGGTTGGGCTTTCGGCATCCGCGTTTTCACACAGCCTGAGCCAGTTGCTGACATTCTGCGATCCGGTGGCGGAAAACCGCTAGAGCGGTTCTCGGTAGATAGGAATCAATTTGATGGGCGCAAAACGGGTTCTCGGGTAGGAGCGGCGCGCGGCGCGATGCTTGAGCATCGGGCAAGCGTCGCGACGCATCCGAGAACCCGTTTTGCCCCACCGAAGGCCGGGTTCTTTTGCGCCGTGGCGTCGTTGCGCCCCTTTGCCGATGCGCAAGCATCGCCATGCGGCGCGCGCCTAGCCACGGCGCAAAATAATCCCGGTCAAATGGTTCCTATCTACCGAGAACCGCTCTAGGTACCGAGATCGTAAGGTCGACACCGTTCGCGCAAAAGACGGTTTTCAAGAGGTGCCTATCGGAGACCGACATTTGCCGGCCTCCGATAAACAGGGTTGGTTAGCTGAGCCTGTTTGCGAGGACTTCAGCGATCGGACCGGCCGATGCCGGATTCTGGCCTGTGATCAGCGCGCCATCCTCAACAACATGCGGGTTCCAGTTGGCGTTGGAGCGCTTGAAGTTTGCGCCGTTGGCGATCAGCGCCTGCTCCAGCGAGAAGAGCAGGTGCCGTGACAGATCGAGTTCGGTGTCTTCCGCGTCCGTGAAGCCGGTCACGTCCTTGCCATTCACCAGCGGCTCACCATTCGGCTTCTTGGCGTCCCGCAAAATTGCCGGCGCGTGACAGACCATTGCCACCGGTGTCTCGGCCTCGATCATTTCCTCGATCATCCTGATCGCGAGGGAATCGCTTGCCAGATCCCACAGCTGACCGTAGCCACCTGGGAAAAAGGCACCGTCAAAGTCGCGGGTGTTGATCTCGCTGAGCTTCGCCGTATTGGCCACAGCCCGCTGAGCGGCAGGATCATCCTCGAAACGGCGGGTATTGTCGGTCGTGAAGGCGTCGTCGTGGCTAAACGGATCGATCGGTGCCGCTCCGCCCTTGGGGCTGGCCATGACGACTTCAATGCCGTGTTCCTTGAAGGTGTAGTACGGGGTTGCAACCTCATCGAACCAGTTGCCGGTCTTCTTGCCGCTGATGCCCATGTTGTCATGGGAGGTCAGCACCATAAGCACGCGCTTAGCCATAATGTGTCTCCTTTTTCTTGGATGAATATCTATCTATCAGTAGATAGCTTGATATATAAATGTTGACGGGCGCACTGTCAAGCACTATCTATCGATAGGTAGAATTTTTTGGGGAAAAAGATGACGGACACCTCTTCCATGCGCGAACGCATTCTCAGTGCGGCTGAGAAGCGCGTACGTGCAGTCGGGTTCAATGCCGTGAGCTTCCGCGATCTCGCGAATGATGTCGGCGTGAAAAGCTCAAGCGTCCACTACCATTTTCCCCAGAAGGAGGATTTGGGAGAGCAGTTGGTTAAGCGCTACTCGGAGCGCTTTCAGGCCCGGCTCGATCAGATTGATATTGAAGAGGTTGGCCCGATGGGAGCGCTTGAGGCATTCATCGCGTTGTATGCCGAGGCATTGGTTATCGGAGAGTCAGTCTGTCTGTGCGCCATCCTAGGGGCGGAAGCCAACAGCCTGCCGGGGCGGATCAATGCCGGCATCCAGGCTTTCTTCCAGGCGAATACGGAATGGCTGACGGAGATTCATAGACG
>JADFJG010000004.1:0-28995 GCA_022566265.1 Pseudomonadota bacterium
CCCTTGGGCCATGATTTCTGCGCCATTTCGCTGTCGGACCTGCTGACCCCATGGGCGGAGATCGCCCGCCGCCTCGGCGCCGCCGGCGAGGGGGATTTCGTCGTCGCCCTTTACAATCCGGCCTCGGCGCGCCGTCGCCATCAGATCGAGGCCGCGCGGGACATCCTCCTGCGGTCACGCGGCCCCGAAACGCCGGTGCTGATCGCCCGCAATCTCACGCGCAAGGGCCAGGAGGTCAGGATCATCCCGCTCGCCGATCTTGGGCCCGACGACGCCGATATGACGACATTGGTGATCATCGGCAACAGCCGGACCCGGCTGATCACGCGCGGGCAACGGCGCTGGCTCTATACGCCGAGGGGCTACGATGTCGACCGGGAAGCGGAGACGCAATTGGACCTGGAATTGGGCGGGCGGGGCGCATGAGCGTCCATTTCATCGGCGCCGGGCCGGGGGCGGCGGACCTGATCACGGTGCGCGGGCGCGACCTCATCCGCCAATGCCCGGTGGTGATCTATGCCGGCTCCCTGGTGCCCCGCGCGATCATCGATGAGGCGCCGAAGGACGCCAAGGTGATCGATTCCTCGGCCCTGACGCTGGATGAGATCATCGATGAGATGGCCACGGCGAACCGCCAAGGCAAGGACGTGGCGCGGGTCCATTCCGGCGATCCCAGCCTCTACGGCGCCATGGCCGAGCAGATGCGGGCGCTCGATGCCCTCGGCATCGATTACGACGTGACGCCCGGCGTGCCGGCCTATGCCGCCGCCGCCGCCGCGCTCAAGCGCGAGTTGACGCTTCCCGGCGTCAGCCAGACCGTCATCCTGACCCGCACCGCCGTTCGCGCCTCTTCCATGCCCGAGGGGGAGGCGCTCAAGCAACTGGCGCCAAGCGGCGCGACGCTGGCGGTGCATCTTTCGATCAACAACCTCGCCAAGGTGGTCGCCGACCTCATCCCCGATTACGGCGCCGATTGTCCTTGCGTCGTCGCCTACCGGGTAAGCTGGCCCGATGAGAAGATCATCGCCGCGACCCTTGGGACCATCCGCGACCGCGTCAAGGCAGAAGGCATCACGCGGACGGCGCTGATCCTCGTCGGGCCGGCGCTCTCCGCCACCGATTTCGCCGCAAGCAAGCTCTACGACCCGGCGCATAGCCATATCCTCCGGCAAAAGCGGGCCTGAGACACGGCGCGCGCCGATTGTTGAGCCGCCCGAACTGCTCTAAACTGGAAACGTCAGGGGACCGAGGGGGAAACACCGATGGCGGAAATGGGCGTCAAGCGTAAGCCCGCCGCGACCATCGCCGGCCATGATGGGCGCATCTTCGCCACCGCCGGCGACAGCGTGGTGGCCGAGTTCGCCAGTCCGGTCGAAGCCGTGTGCGCGCCTGGCGCATTCTGCCGGGTTGGGCGGCAAGTGCCGTGAGTTCAAGGGAGCCTCCAAGGTCACAATTTTGGCCCCGCTTGGGCGTACTGGTATTCGTCGCCATAACAGTGGCTGTCTTGGCGATCACCGGCGCGGCAATCTGGAACTCCTATTCGCGCGGTCCGGCACCAGCGGACGAGGGCGCCCCGGAGACGGGGATGACCCCGCCGCCGCCCGACAAGTCGTCCATCGCGCCGTTAAGCCAGTCGAGCGCCGCTTCGGTCGTCTCCACCGTCTCCCCCGGTTCCGGTGGCGGCCTTCGGATCATGACGACGGGCAGCGACAGCTGCCTGGCGGCGATGATCTTGGCATAGGTCGCGCCGCCGCCGCTCGCCTTGCTGACCAGCAGATCGATGCGCTTATCCACCATAAGCGCGCGCTCATTCTCAACCGTGAACGGGCCTCGGCCGATGACGGTCTCGTAATCGCCGAGCCCGAGGGGGGTCTTGGGCGGCTCGATCAGGCGCACCAGGAACCGCCGGCCGTCGAGCGCGGCGAAAGGCGCCAGCGAACCGGGGCCGGTGGTGAGGAAGACGCGCCCGCCGGGCGCCGTCGATGTTTTCAGCAGCCGGGCCGCGTCCTCGATGCCGGTGGCCTCGACCCAATCATCCCCGGCCTCGCGTTGCCAGGGAGGGCGCAGGAGCGCGAGCCGCGAAACGCCCTTCGCCTCGCACGCCTCCCTGGCGTGGGCCGATATCTGGGCGGCGAAGGGATGGGTGGCGTCGATGACGAAATCGATCTTCTCTTTCGACAGGTAATCGGCGAGGCCGCCGGCCCCGCCGAAGCCGCCGCGCCTGACGGATCCTGGAAGCGGCGCCGGGTTTGCGGTCCGCCCGGCGAGGGAGGAGATCACTTCGAGCTTATCGGCGAGCCTGTCGACGGCGCCTTGGGCCAAGCGGGCGGCCTCCGGCGTGCCGCCGAGGATGAGGAGCCGGCGGCGCGAGGCGCCCTCACGGTCCGGCATGGCCGATGAGCTCTCCCTTGCGGTCGAATATGACGACGTCGACGTCGATGCCGCCGGCAAGGGTCGCCAGCGCCACCGACCGCGCGTTGCGCGCGACCTTGTCCGCCAGGGGCACGTGGTGGCTTCGCGCCAGCGCCAATATCTCGGCGGCGGTGTGCGCGCCCTTCGCCGCCGCCAGCGCCTTTTTGGGCGCGCCCAGCGCCGCGAACAGCGCGCCCAAGGCCTCGAGATCGACGCTCGAGCGCGAGGAATGAAGGTCGAGATGGCCCGCCGACAGCTTGGCGATCTTGGCGAAGCCGCCGGCGAGGGTCAGCCAGGATATGGGATGACGGCGCAAATATTTGAGCGTCCCACCGGCGAAATCGCCCATGTCGATCAAGGCTATCTCCTCAAAACCGTACATCTCCCTGACCGCCGCCTCCGAGGTCCGCCCGGTCGACGCCGCGACGTGATCGATGCCAGAGGCGCGGGCGACGTCGATGCCGCGATGGATCGAGTGGATCCAGGACGAACACGAATACGGGATGACGATGCCCGTGGTGCCGAGGATCGAAAGCCCACCGACGATGCCGAGCCGTCCGTTGGTCGTCTTCTCGGCGAGCGCCTCGCCGCCCGGTATCGAGACCGTGATCTCGACATCGCCGGTGACGCCGTGGGCCGCCGCCAGGGAAGCGACGATGTCTTGCATCATCCGGCGTGGCGCCGGGTTGATCGCCGGCTCGCCGATGGAGAGCTCCAACCCCGGCCGGGTGACGGTGCCGACGCCGGCGCCGGCGCGAAAGCGCACCCCCGAGCCCTCGGGCGCGGTCACCACCGTCACCACGATCTCCGCGCCGTCGGTGACGTCCGGGTCATCGCCCGCGTCCTTGACGATGCCGACGGTGGCGCGGGTGACATCGAGGTGCTTTTCCGACAGCGGGAAGATAGGCTCCTCGCCCTTCGGCAGCCTGATCGTCACCGGGTCGGGGAAGCGCCCGGTCAACAGCGCCGTATAGGCCGCATGCACGCCGGCGGCGGCGCACGCCCCCGTGGTCCAGCCCTTGCGCAATTGCCCTTGCGGCCGTCTTGACATAGGTTCAGTTTAGTCCTGCCCGCCCAGGCTTGGCCAGCGCCGAGCGTTGATTGCGAGTGATCCAGAGTTTCATGTAGCGCTGTCGGATGTACGAATTTCCAGTGGAACTGGCTGCGCTCGAACCCGGATCGGTGTGGCTGGTCGGCGCCGGGCCGGGAGACCCGGGCCTGCTGTCGCTGCTGGCGCTGAACGCGCTGGGCCAGGCCGACGTGGTGGTCTACGACGCGCTGGTCGATCCGCGCATCCTCGATCTGGCGCGCGACGGCGCGGAGCGGGTCTATGCCGGCAAGCGCGGCGGCAGGCCGTCGGCGGAACAGAGCGACATATCGAACCGCCTCATCGCCTTCGCGCGCGAGGGCAAGCGGGTCCTGCGGCTCAAGGGCGGCGATCCCTTCGTTTTCGGGCGCGGCGCGGAAGAAGCGCTGGCGCTTGCCGGCGCGGGCATTCCCTTCCGTCTGGTGCCGGGCATCACGGCGGGCATCGGCGGCCTCGCCTATGCCGGCATCCCGGTCACCCATCGCGACGTCAACTCCGCCGTCACCTTCCTCACCGGCCATCAGGCGGGCGGCGATATGCCCCAGGCGCTCGACTGGGAGGCGCTGTCCAAGGGATCGCCGGTGATGGTGATGTATATGGCGATGAAGCATCTAGGCGCGATATCGCAACGGTTGCTTAGCGCCGGCCGGGACCGATCGGAGCCCGTCGCCATCATCTCCAAGGCCACCACGCCCGACCAGAAGGTGGTGGAAACGACCCTTGGGGAGTGCGTCGAGGATTGCGCGCGGGCTAAACTGGAGCCGCCGGCCATCGTCGTCATCGGCGGGGTCGTCCGGCTGCGTTCGGCGCTCGATTGGCTCGGCGCGCTGGAAAACGCCGCTCAGACGGCCGATGGGGCGTGAGGGAGCGATCCGGTGACGCGATCGAACGGGGACGGCATCGATAAGGCCGGGACGACGGCACCGGGGCTGATCGTCGCGGCGCCGGCTTCGGGTTGCGGCAAGACCGTGGTGACGCTCGGCCTTCTCCGCCATTTAACCGGCCAGGGGATCGCCACCGCCAGCTTCAAGGTCGGTCCCGATTACATCGACGCCGCGTATCACACCGCCGCCGGCGGCCGGGAATGCATCAACCTCGACGGCTGGGCGATGCGCCCGGCGACGCTGGCGCGCCTCACCGCGCAGCTGGCGCGAAACAGCGCGCTGATCGTCGGCGAAGGGGTGATGGGCCTGTTCGACGGCGCGCCCGCGCCGGCGGCCGGGCGCGAGGGCGAGGGGGACGGGTCGACCGCCGATCTCGCCGCCCGGACCGGCTGGCCGGTGATCCTGGTTATCGACGTCAAGGGCCAGGGCGCCTCCGCCGCCGCCGTGCTGCGGGGATTCGCCGGCTTTCGCCAAGGCGTCACCATCGCCGGCGTGGTCTTCAACCGGGTGGCGAGCGCCCGCCACCGAAAGCTGCTTGCCGGGGCCTGCCAAGCGGCGGTGCCGGGCGTCCGCGTGCTCGGCTCCCTGCCCCATGACGAGGCCCTCAGCCTGGCGTCGCGTCATCTCGGCCTGGTCCAGGCGGGGGAGAACGCCGGGCTCGACGCCTTCCTCGATCACGCCGCCAGGACCATCGCCCGCCATATCGATGTCGAGGCCCTGATCGACCTCGCCCGCCCGGCGAGGATCGCGGCGCTGGCGGAAGACGCGCCGGCGCCGCTGCTGCCGCCGCTCGGCCAGCGGATCGCCATCGCCACCGATGTCGCCTTCGCCTTCGCCTATCCGGCGGTGATCGACGGCTGGCGCGGCGTTGGCGCCGAGGTCCGCCCGTTCTCGCCGCTCGCCGACGAAGGACCGGGGGAGGACGCCGACGCGGTCTATCTGCCGGGCGGCTATCCCGAGCTTCACGCCCCGAGGCTGGCGGCGAACGGGCGCTTCATCGCCGGGCTTCGCCGGGCGGCGGCGAGGGGGGCGGCGATCTACGGCGAATGCGGCGGCTACATGGTGCTCGGCACCGGGATCGAGGATGCCGACGGCGGGCGCCATGAGATGGCGGGATTGCTGGCGCTCGAGACCTCGTTCGCTTCGCGCAAGCTTCACCTCGGCTACCGGGACGTCAGGCTGTTGGGCGGCGGACCGCTGGGCGCCAAGGATGCCCGGTTCCGCGGCCACGAGTTCCATTACGCCAGCGTCATCAGCGAAGGGCCGGGGATGAGCCTGTTCGCCGCCACCGACGCCACCCGCCGCCCGCTTGGCGAGACCGGGCTTCGGGCCGGCACGGTCATGGGCTCGTTTATTCATCTGATCGACGGGGGCATCTGATCGACGGGGGTATCTGATCGATGGGGGCAATTGATCGGCGGGGTCAAGGCGGGTTAAAATCCGCTCAACAAGCCAGTGAAGGACCGATGACCGACCGACCGCAAAATGACGCACCGCGACCGAATGGCGCTAATGGCGCCGAGGACGCCGACGCGCCCTTCTGGCGGCGCAAGAGCCTTAATGAGATGACGGAGGAGGAGTGGGAATCGCTTTGCGACGGCTGCGCCAAATGCTGCCTGTTGAAGCTCACGGATGAGGGCTCGGACGAGGTGGACTATACCGACGTCGCCTGCCGTCTGCTCGACCTCGGGACCTGCCGGTGCAATCATTACCCTATGCGCAAGAAGATCGTCGCCGATTGCATCGTGCTTCGTCCCGAGACGGTGGACGACATCGGCTGGCTGCCCACGACCTGCGCCTACCGCCTGATCGGCGAGGGCAAGGACCTTCCCTGGTGGCACCCCCTGGTCTCCGGCGATCCCGAGACCGTGCACGGGGCGGGGATCTCGGTGCGCGGGCGGGCGATCCGGGAGCACCGGGTGAGGGAGGACGAGTTGGAGGATCATATCGTCACCTGGCCCGAATAATCGGACCGGTGAGGAACCCGGAACAGGGAGGACAGATGACCGAAATCAGCGAAGCGGACGTGCTCGAACGCGAAGATGAGACCGAGGGCGTATTCGCCGCCGCGCTCACGCCCATGAACGAGGACTTGAGCGCCGATCACGCCGAGATGGCGCGCCACTGCAGCTGGCTACTGGATAACGGCTGCGACGGCCTTGCCATACTGGGCACGACGGGGGAGGCGAACTCCTTTTCCGTCGACGAAAGGCTCGCCATCCTCGACGCACTGATCGACGCCGGCGTCCCGGCCCGGGCGCTCATCCCCGGCACCGGCTGCTGCGCCCTTCCCGACACCGTGCGGCTGACCCGTCACGCCATCGGATACGGCACCGCCGGCGTCCTGCTGTTGCCGCCCTTCTATTACAAGAACGTGAGCGACGACGGGCTGTTCGCCTACTTCGCGGAAGCGATCGAGCGCATCGGCGACGAGCGCCTTCGGGTCTATCTCTATCACTTTCCCCAGATGTCGGCGGTGCCCTTCAGCCACGAGCTGATCGGGCGCCTGCTTGCGGCCTATCCCGGCACCGTCGTCGGGCTCAAGGACTCCTCCGGCGATCTCGACAACATGACCTCCCTTGCCCGCGACTTCCCCGGCTTCAAGGTCTTCGCCGGCACCGAACGGTTTTTGCTGCCGATGCTAAGGGCCGGCGGCGCCGGGTGCATCACCGCCGGCGCCAACGTCCTGTGCTCGGCGATCGGCAAGCTCTACGGCCTGTGGCGGACAAAGAGCGGCGATGAGGAGATCGACGGGGCGCAGGCGAGGGTCACGGAATTGCGCCTGACGCTGGAGCGCTTCCCGATGATCCCGGCGATGAAACAGATCCTGGCGGGGCATACCAACAAGCCGGGCTGGGCCAATGTGCGCCCGCCCTTCACGCGCCTCGATCCAGGCAAGGCGGCGGAGCTTTCCGCGACCGTCGAGGAGGCCGGCCTGACCCTGCCATGACGAAACTGGCGGACTCATCGCTTGAACCCACCGGCGCGGACGAGACGGTCAGGATCGATCTCGACGGCAGGGAAGTGGCGCTGAGACCACGCCGCAACCGCCGGGCGCGCCATATTTCCCTTCGCATCGATCCGGCGACGGGCTGCGCCATCCTGGTGCTGCCCTTGAGTGCCTCCCTCGCCGAGGGGCTCGATTTCGCCCGCAGCAAGTCCCGCTGGCTGCGGGCCAATCTCGACTCCCTGCCCCAGCGAACGCCCTTCGCCGACGGCGCCCGCATCCCGGTCATGGGGGTTCGTCACCGGATCGCCCATCATCCGGACTTCGCCTCCTTCATCTGGCGCGACAGCTCTTGCGCGACCATCAATGTCGGCGGCGAGGGCGAGGGGGTGGCGATGCGGGTTACGGGTTGGCTCATTGAGCAGGCCCGGCGCGAGATCACGACGAGGGCGCGGGCGAAGGCGGCGCGGCTGGGACGGCCCTTGGGAAGCATCACCATCCGCGAGACGCGCACGCGGTGGGGAAGCTGTAGCGGTAAATACGACCTTGCCTTCAACTGGCGCCTCATCATGGCGCCGGCCGACGTGCTGGACTACGTGGTCAGCCACGAGGTCGCCCATCTGGCGGTGACCAGCCATTCGCCCCGCTTCTGGCGCGTCGTCGAGAAGCTCCATCCCGGCAACGAAGCGCCGCGCGCCTGGCTGCGCAAACGCGGCGATGAGCTCTGGCGCTACGGGTAAGCCGGTATCGGGTATCAGGCATCTGATTCCTGATACCTGATACCTGATACCTGCTCTACCCCCCGAACAGCCGGTCCCATAAATTCCCGGCGCCGGGCGCCTCACCCGGTGTCAGCGGGCGGGGCGGGGAATCGCCGTGGGCCTCGATCATGAAGTCGCGCCACAGCCGCGCCGGCAGGCCGCCGCCGGTGACGCCCTTCATCGGCGATGCGTCGTCGTTGCCCAGCCACACGCCGGCGACGAGTGAGGCGCTGTAGCCGATGAACCAGGCATCCCGGAACCCTTCGCTGGTGCCGGTCTTGCCGGCGGCGGGACGGCCGATCTTCGCCGCCCGTCCGGTGCCGCGCTGGATCACCGCCTGGAGCATCCGGTTCATGTCTTGGAGCTCCCGCGGCTTGATGGCGCGGCCGGGGCCGGAGCCCGAGCGCCGGTAAAGCACCTTGCCGGCCCGATCGCGCACCTCCGAAACGGCGAAGGGCCAGAGGGGATAACCGTCATTGGCGAAGGCGCCGAAGGCCGCCGTCAGCTCCATCAGCGTCACCTCCGAGGCGCCGAGTGCCAGTCCCGCCTCGCGCTTGAGCTTGGACGTGATGCCGAGCCTTCTCGCCGCCCTTATCACCGCCTCGATGCCGGCGTGGCGCTGGACCCTGACCGCCACCGTGTTGATCGATTGGGCCAGCGCCTCGGTCATGCTCACCTCGCCGCGGTAGCGTTCATCGTAGTTCCTGGGGCTCCAGCCCTCGATCGTCACCGGCGCGTCGAGGAGCACGCTCTCCGGGTTCAGCCCCGCCTCGAGGCCGGCGAGATAGACCAAGGGCTTAAACGCCGAGCCCGGCTGACGCAGCGCCTGGGTCGCCCGGTTGAACTGGCTCGAGGCGTAATCGAGCCCGCCGACCATGGCCCTGACCGCGCCGCCGGGCGCCATCGCCACCAGCGCCGCCTGACGGGCGCCGAGCCGGGCGCCGGGCCCCTTCAGCGCCGCCGTCACCTTGGCCTCGGCGATCCGTTGCAGGCGCCGATCCAAGGTGGTGACGACGATGAGATCGCTGTCCCCGCCGCCGACATAGCTTTGGACCTGGGCGAAGGCCCAGTCGGCGAAGTAACGCCCGATGCTCCTTTTCCCGGCGCGCAGGCGCGCTGGGGAGCGCCTCGCCTTCGAGGCCTGGGATTCGGTGATGTAGCCGAGCGCCGCCATGCGGTCGAGCACGACGCCGGCGCGCTTCGCCGCGCGCTCCCGGTTCCGGGTCGGGGCGTAGCGCGAAGGAGCCTTCAGCAACCCCGCCAGCATCGCCGCCTCGTTGAGCGCCAGCTTCTCGGCCGGCTTGCCGAAATAGCGCCTCGCCGCCGCCGCGATGCCGAAGGTGCCGGCGCCGAGATAGACGCGGTTGAGATAGATCGTCAGGATCTGGTCCTTGGTGAACTTGCGCTCGAGCCAGAGCGCCAGCATCACCTCCTGGATCTTGCGCTTCACTGTCCGTTCGGGGCCGAGGAACAGGTTCTTGGCGAGCTGCTGGGTGATGGTCGAGCCGCCCTGGACGATGCGCCGGGCCTTGAAGTTGGCGATCGCGGCGCGAAGCAGCGCCTGGGTGTCGATGCCGAAGTGATCGTAAAAACGCTTGTCCTCGATCGCCATCACGGCGCGGGGCACGTGGGGCGGCAGATCGGCAATCATCACGGCGCCCCCGTGGACCTCGCCGAAGCGCGCGAACGGCGTTCCGTCGCTGGCCAGAAGGGTGACGGCGGGACGCCGCGTGAGCGCCGAGACGCTTTCGACCTCGGGCAGGTCGTAGGCGTACCAGGCGAGCACGGCGCCGGCGAACACGCTCGACCAGATGAAGGCCACCAACGACCACTTGACGAACCAGCCGAAGCTGAACAGCCGCCGCCGGCGGCGGGCGGATTTACCCGCCTTCTTCCCTTTCGACTTGCCGGCGGGCGATTTCCGGGCGGGCTTGGAAACCATGGGGCGGACTCATCAAGCGAAACTCCCTGGCGTCTTCAGGGGGGGGCGCCTTCAGGGGGGGCGCCTTCAGAGGCGCGGCGTTCACGCCTCCCTGTCCTCACACGTCGAGGTTGGCGACCTCGAGGGCGTGGGCCTGGATGAACTCGCGCCTGGGCTCGACCACGTCGCCCATCAGGGTCGAGAAGATGTCTTCGGATTCGTCGGCGTGGCCGATCTTGACCTGCAACAGGGTCCTGGCATCGGGATCGAGCGTGGTCTCCCACAACTGGCCGGGGTTCATCTCGCCCAGCCCCTTGTAGCGCTGCACCGTCACCCCCTTGCGCCCGAGATCCATCACCGATTCGATCAGTCCCGTCGGCCCGGTGATGACGGTCTCGAAATCCTTGCGGGTCAGCGTCGCGTGGCGCTGGTAGATGACCTGCAATTTGCCGGCGATCTCGTCGAGCCGCCCGGCCTCGGCGCTTTCGATCAGCTTGGCGTCGATGCGGTGGTGCCCGGTGACGCCCCTGAGAGTCCGGCTGAACACCAGATCGCCTTTATCGTCCACCACCCCCGACCAGCCGCGTTCGAACTTCGGCACCATGGCGTCGAGACGCTTGGCGATGAAGGCGGCGGCCTCGGCGGCGCGTCTCTTGTCGTAGAAAACCTCCTTGCCGAGCGCGCCCAGTATCGCCGCCTGCTCGACCAGCGCCAGGTTGCCGGTGCGCCGTACCAGGGGGGCCAGCAGGTTGCGCGCCGTGCGCGCCTCATCGAGGATCGCATGCAAATCTTCGCCGGCGATCTCGGTGCCGTCATGGAAGGTAAGCACCGCTTCCTCGATGCCGGCGGCGATCAGGTGGTCCTCGAGCTCCCGGTCGTCCTTGAGATAGACTTCCGAGGAGCCACGCTTGGCCCGGTAGAGCGGCGGCTGGGCGATATAAAGATAGCCCTTATCGATCACCGCCTTCATGTGGCGGTAGAAGAAGGTCAAGAGCAGGGTGCGAATGTGGCTGCCGTCGACGTCGGCGTCGGTCATGACGATGACCTTGTGATAGCGGATCTTCGAGATGTCGAAATCGTCGGGCCCGATACCGGTGCCGAGCGCGGTGATCAGCGTGCCGAGCTCGGCCGAGGAGAGCATCTTGTCGAAGCGCGCCCGTTCGACGTTGAGAATCTTGCCGCGCAAGGGCAGGATCGCCTGGAACGCCCGGCTGCGCCCCTGCTTGGCCGAACCGCCGGCCGAATCCCCCTCGACGATGAAGATCTCGGCCCGGGCCGGGTCGCGTTCCTGACAATCGGCGAGCTTGCCGGGCAGGGAGGCGATGTCGAGCACCCCCTTGCGCCGCGTCAGCTCCCGCGCCTTGCGCGCCGCCTCCCGCGCCAGCGCCGCCTCGACCGCCTTGGCGACGATGTGCCTGGCCTCGCCGGGATGTTCCTCGAACCATTGGCCGAGGCGGTCGCCGATGATCCCCTCCACCACCGGGCGCACCTCGGAGGAGACCAGCTTGTCCTTGGTCTGGGACGAGAACTTGGGATCGGGCACCTTGATCGAGAGCACGCAGGTCAGCCCTTCCCTGGCATCGTCGCCGCTAAGCACGACCTTCTCCCTCTTCGCCATGCCGCCCTCGTTGGCGTAGGCGTTGATGGTCCGGGTCAGGGCGCCGCGAAAGCCCGCGAGATGCGTCCCGCCGTCGCGCTGGGGGATGTTGTTGGTGAAGCACAGCATGGACTCGTGATAACTGTCGGTCCATTCGAGCACGGCCTCGACGATGATGCCGTTGCGTTCGGCCATGATGCTGACGCGCGGTTCGTGCAAGGCGGTCTTGGCGCGGTTGAGATAGGCGACGAAGGCGTCGATGCCGCCCTCGTAATGCATCTCGACGGTTCGGGCGTCGATCTCGCGGGCATCGGTCAACCGCAGGGTAACGCCGGAATTCAGGAAGGCCAGTTCGCGCAGACGGTGCTCGATGGTGGCGAAATCGAAATCGGTGGCGGTGAAGGTCTCCTTCGACGGCAGGAAGGTAATCTCGGTGCCTCTCAGCGGCCCGTTCTCGTCCACCGGCGCGTCGCCGATGATCTCAAGCGGCGCTTCGGGCTCGCCAAGATGAAAGCGCATGAAATGTTCCTTGCCACCGCGCCAGATACGCAGATCCAGCGTCTCGGTAAGCGCGTTGACCACCGACACGCCGACCCCGTGCAGGCCGCCGGAAACCTTGTATACGTTCTGGTCGAATTTTCCCCCGGCATGAAGATGGGTCATGATCACCTGGGCCGCCGAGACCTGTTCCTCCTCGTGGGTTTCGACCGGGATGCCGCGGCCGTTGTCGGTGACGGTGACCGAGCCGTTGGCGTTCAGCACCACATCGACGCTGTCGCAATAGCCCGCCATCGCCTCGTCGATGGAGTTGTCGACGACTTCGTAGACCAAGCGGTGCAATCCCGACCCGTCGTCGGTATCGCCGATATACATGCCGGGACGTTTGCGCACGGCTTCGAGTCCGCGCAGCACCTTGATCGATGCGGCGCCGTAGTCTTCCGCCGTACCCGTATCCTTGCGTTTCTTGGCCTGTCTGTTCATGGGCTTACCACTGTCCTAAGTAGATCCTCGCCAACGCCTATTGGGGGGCACCGGCGGGCGAGACATGCGCATCGACGACGTCGAAATACTGGGCCCGGTCGCCGAGCGGTGCGAACAGGGACCGGTCGGTGCCGGTGAGCCACGCCTGAACGCCGAGGAAGGATATCTCCTCGAACAGGGCGTGGCGGTGGCCCTCGTCGAGATGGGCCGTCACCTCGTCGAGCAACAGCAGCGGGACGGCGCCGCGTATCGCCGCCTGCATCCGGGTGCCGGCCAACACGATGCTGATCAGCAGCGCCTTCTGTTCCCCGGTCGAGCAAATTTTCGCCGGCACGCCCGTCGCCGCGGCGCTGACCGTAAGATCGCTCCTGTGCGGCCCGATCGCGGCACCGCCGGTCTCGGCGTCGGAGGCCCGGGACGCAACCAGCGCTTCGGTGAACCGTTCCTCCGCCGCCAGCGCCGGTCCGGCGTCAAGCCAGTCCTCCAGGGGCGCGCCCTCCAGACGCAACCCGGCGGCGGGAAACGGCCCGGTGCCGTCGGCCGAAGCGCGGGTTATGGCCGCCGCCGCCTCGCGCCTGGCCACCGTTATGGCGACGCCGCGCTCCGCCATCGACTGCTCCAACGCCGTCAACCACGCCCGATCGCCGGCACCGGTCCTGAGCAGCCGGGCGCGGGACCGCATGGCCCTCTCATATGCCGCCAGTCTGCCGGCATGGCCGGGATCGACACCGAACACGAGGCGGTCGAGGAAACGCCGCCGGGCGCCGGCGCCATCGCTGAACAGCCGGTCCATGGAAGGCGTCAGCCAAAGCAGGCTGACGATTTCACCCAACGCCGCCGGTCCCGGCGCCGCCAAGCCGTTGATCCTGACGATGCGCCGGTCCCTGCGCCGGCCCGCCTGGGCGGCCGACCCTGGCTCCGCCGGAGGCTTCGCCGAGGCGAGAGCCGCTTCGCCCGCCTCCCGAAGTTGTACGGAGGGCAGGGCGTGGCGAAGGCCCGCATCCGACGCCGGCGCCGCCGCGCCGTCGCCCTCGCCGTCGTCGCCGGTCCCGTCGTTGCCGCACCGGCCGGCGCCGATATCGAAAGCGCCCTCGGGCGTCTGGATTTTCGCCGCCACCGCCCAGGCGCCGCCGCCGCCGTGGCGGTCGATCTCGGACAACCTCGCCCCGCGCAGGCCCCGGCCCGGCGCCAGATAGGACATCGCCTCCAAGAGGTTGGTCTTGCCGGCGCCGTTGGGGCCGGTCAGCACCACCGGCCGCGCATCGGTCTCAAGCTTGAGCCGCGGATAACAACGATAGTCGCTCAAGCTGAGCCGCGTTATCGCCAGTCGCGAGACCATGCCAGGGTCGTTGGCAAGACGCTGGGGACTGTTCAGTTTACTTTCCCTCACACGCGCATGGGCATCAACACATAGAGCGCATTGGCGTCGGTGACATCCCTGACTATGGTCGGCGAGGCGGCGTCGGCGAGAGCGAACTGGGCGTTTTCGCCTTCGATCTGCTGGGTTATGTCGAGGACGTAGCGGGAGTTGAAGCCGATCTCCAGAGGCTCCGAGTCGAAGCCGACCTCGAGCTCCTCGACGGCGCTGCCGTCATCGAGGCTGGTGGCGGACAAGGTGAGCGACCCTTTGTTCAAGGAAAACTTGATCGCCCTGGACTTCTCGGTCGAGATCGTCGACACCCGGTCCACCGCATCGGCGAAAATCTTGCAAGGAACGTCCATCAGCTTGTCGTTGCCCGACGGTATCACCCGTTCATAGTCGGGGAAGGTGCCGTCGATCAGCTTCGAGGTCAGAACGATGCCGTCGAAGCGGAAGCGAATCTTGGTATCCGACAGCGCGACCTCGATCATGTCCTCGGTTTCATCGATCAGCTTGCGCAATTCCTGGACCGTCTTGCGGGGCACGATGACGCCGGGGATGCCGGCGGCGCCGGCGGGCAACGGCACCTGGAAACGGGCGAGGCGGTGGCCGTCGGTGGCGACCGCGCGCAACATGGCGACGCCTTCCTCATCGGCGGCGTGGAGATAGATGCCGTTGAGGTAATAGCGGGTCTCCTCGGTCGAGATGGCGAACTTGGTATGGTCCACCAACCTCTTGAGATCGTCCGCCGAGAGAGAGAAATTATGGGGCTGATCGTCCTCGGTCATGGCCGGGAAGTCGCCCGCCGGCAGGCCGGCGAGGGTGAAGGTCGAGCGCCCCGAGCGCAGGGTGAGCCGCTCGGCGTCACCTTCGCTATCGAGCTCCACCTGGGCGCCTTCCGGCAGCTTGCGCACGATGTCGTAAAGGGTCAGCGCCGGCGCCGTCGTCGTGCCGGGCTGGTTGATCTCGGCGGCCACCTTTTCGGCGATGGTGATATCCATATCCGTCGCGGTCAAGCCGAGTTGCCCGTCCTTGGCGTCGAACAGGATATTGGCAAGGATGGGAATGGTGGTGCGTCTTTCCACCACGCTTTGGACATGGGCCAAAGAGTGCAACAGCGATGCCCGTTCGATGGTGATTTTCATGGCGTCAGATCGGACCTAGATTGCTTTCATGGGCCAGCACGGAAGGTTGAATCCGTACCCCTATATCGTCCGGCGACAAAGCTATCCCGCGGCCCGGCGACCGGTTTCGCCATTATAGCAAAACCTATTGGAATCCCAAGCGTTTTCGACCGTTTTTCGGCGACGGAAACGGCGCGTTCGCGGACCATTCCAGAGCGCGGGTTTGCCTGTCCCGGAGGCTGGCGCGGGTCCCGTGGGCGAAATTTGCCTGAATTGCGGGGAGTCGCCGAGCCCCGGTCAGCTTTCGATCATACGGCGCAGAAGCTCGACGTCCTCGGAAAATTCGCTGTCGCCCGAGCGCAGCTCCTCCACCCGGCGCACCGCGTGCATGACCGTGGTGTGGTCGCGGCCGCCGAACTTGCGGCCGATCTCCGGCAGCGAACGCGACGTCAACTGCTTGGCGAGATACATCGCCACCTGGCGCGGCCGGGCCACGGCCCGCGCCCGGCGCGCCGAGTGCATGTCGGCGATCCGGATGTTGAAATGCTCGGCGACGCGCTTCTGGATCTCCTCGATCGTCACCCGCCGGTCGTTGGCCCTGAGCAGATCGTGCAGCACCTCCTGGGTCGCCTCCAGCGTGATGTCACGGCCGACGAGCGTGGCGTGGGCGACGACCCGGTTGAGCGCGCCCTCGAGCTCGCGGACGTTGGAGACGATCTTGTGGGCCAGGAACTCGAGCACCTTGAGCGGCACCATGGCCTCCAAGTGGTCCGCCTTGGCCTGCAAAATGCTTAGCCTGAGTTCGTAATCCGTCTGGTGGATGTCGGCCACCAGCCCCCAGCCCAAGCGCGAGCGCATTCGCTCCTTCATGCCCTCGAGGTCCGAAGGCGACTTGTCGGCGGAAATGACGATCTGCCGGTTTTGGTCGACCAGGGCGTTGAATGTGTGGAAGAACTCCTCCTGCGTGGTCTCCCGCCCCGAGATGAACTGGACGTCGTCGATCATCAGCACGTCCACCGAGCGGAACTGATCCTTGAACGCCATGGTGTCGCGGTAACGAAGCGCCCGGATGAACTGGTACATGAACTTTTCGGCCGAAAGATAGATGACCCGGCGGGAAGGATCCCGCGCCCGGATGTGCCAGGTGATGGCATGCATCAGATGGGTCTTGCCAAGGCCGACCCCGCCATAGAGGAACAGCGGGTTGAACGGCACCGTCGTCGCCTCGGCGACCCGCCGCGCGGCGGCGTAGGCAAGCTCGTTGGACTTGCCGACGACGAAATTCTCGAATGTCAGCCTGGGATCGAGTGGCGCGCTGATATCGGCCTGTCCCTCCGCCGCCGGCTGATCGGCGGCGCCGGCACCCTCGCCGGCAGGGGTCTTGAAGGCCGTCGCCTTGGCAGGTGGTTTCCCCCTGTGTACCCGGATCTGCACCGACCTGACGGCGGGGTCCTCTTCGCTCCAATGCTTGCGGATGCGGTCCATGTAGTGGCGGTCGACCCAATCACGCATGAAACGGGTCGGCACGAAGAGGACGATCTCGCCGCCCTCGGCGTGGCCGAGAATGAGCGGCCTGAGCCAACTCTTGAAGACGGCATCGCCGAATTCGTCCCGCAGATGGCCCTGGATACGCTCCCACTTGGCGCTGGCGGCGCCCACATCTCGCTCCGGTGGCATGGTCTAATCCTGAATCCAGGGCAGCCCGGCGACCTTCCAGCCGCCCTGGGTGCCGCGATGCCTGTCGTCGTCCAAATTCCCCTCGAAGCCGTCGGAGACGTTGAAGCAACGTTTATACCCCTTCACCGTCATGGCGATGGCGGCGTCCTTGGAACGATTGCCCGACCGGCAAATGAAAAGCACCGTGTCGTCCTGCTTGACGCCGGCGGCCTCGATCTGTTGCGCGAACTCCGGATTCGGCTGCATTCTCGGGAACAGCTTCCAGGGCACGAACACCGCGCGCCGGTCGATGCTTCTCAGGTCTGGAACGCCGATGAAAACCCACTCGGCCTGGGTGCGTGTGTCAACCAGGACGGCTTTCGGGTTCTCGACAAGTATTTCCCACGCCCGCTTCGATGTTACCTCGCCGGCATAGCCTTCGCCGGGCGGTATGCTGTCTTCAATAGGAGAACTCGCGACCAGAACCGTCATTAACAGACCCCCCTGACGGGTTTTGTACTGGATTGCCGTAGGCTTTTATTTTCTAAGCAACTTATAGTTAAGTGCCACGGCGCTATTTATTATTACTTTAATAACAGACTATTTTCAAAAAGACGTGTAGTGATTACGATAGCAACGCCACCGGAAATAGTTGCCGCGGGAGTGGCCAGCGCCAAGCTGGCAATGTAACCGTGCTGTCGTGCTCATGCAACGTGATCGAAAAGAGAACGTGCAAAAAATTTTGCCTCCCGTGGCAAATTTGTCGTGACGCGCGTGCAATTTTCTCGATCACCGCCGCCAGACTTCATCGCGCGGGAATCTTCATCGCGCAAGATTCGCCGGGCGCACCACTTCGCGGAAACCGCGACATCCGCGCGCGGTCGCGTTTGCCCCGCGGCGACAGCCGCGAACCATGTCAGCCCTACGGCAACAGCCGCGAACCTTTTTAGAGTGCCTTGATCCTTGCCGAGAGACGCGAGAGTTTTCGTGACGCGGTGTTGCGGGGCAACACGCCCTTGGTCACGCCGCGCATGATTTCCGGCTGGGCCTTTTTGAATGCCGCCGCCGCCTCTTCCTTGTCGCCGGTGGCGATCGCCGTCTCCACCTTCTTGACGAAGGTGCGCACGCGGCCCACGCGGTCGCGGTTAACCTGGGTGCGTTTGGCGGTCTGACGGATACGTTTTTTGGCGGACTTTATATTGGCCATGATCCTGGTGCTTCCCGATCCCTATACGTGAGCGGCGGCGCGGTTATATAACCCGCGCGCCGCCCCGTCAACGCCCGAATCCGGGCCGGCGGGAAAGGGTGATTTTTGGCCCGAATCAAAGGGTATGGGCGGCGCCTGCGGCGGGCGGCGCCCTCATTCGGGTGACAGGAAAAAGCGGACCGTCAGTCCCTTGCCGGCGGCGCGAATGCCGATGCTGAGCACCTCGCCCTCGCGGCGGTACCGCCCGGCGCCCTCGGCCCGCCAGCCCAGCTGCGGCAGGGTCGCCGCATAGAAGGAGCGAACTTTCGCCACGCTGATCTCGCCCTCGGCGTAAGCCTCGACGATGCGCCCCTCCGGCTTGTCGAAGACGACGCCGGCATCCTTGATTTCGCGCAAGCCCGGGGTCAGCGGCAGATCATCGAGACCGGCGAGAAACGAACCCGTCGCCTCCAGGGCCCGGGCGGGCGCTTGTCCCCCCTCGCCGCCCTCGGCCGGCGAAACGGTAACGCGCGGGAACAGGAACAACGCCAAGGCGGCGATGAGAAAGGTGGTTCGCATGGCCGGCCTGTTACATCAGCGTTGACGCTTGGCACAATAGAAAGTCGAACGCCCGCTTTGGGTGATGCGCCGGACCCCTCCCGAGCGCGGAACGTCACAGTCACATCCCGGACAAGGCTGTCCGGCGCGGGCGTAGACGGCGAAACTGTGCTGGAAGTAACCGAGTTCACCGTCGGGGCGGACATGATCGCGCAAGCTCGACCCGCCGGACGCGATGGCTTCGGTCAGCACCCGGCGGATGGCCGCCACCAGCCTCTCCGCCCGCGCCGCCTTGACGGTATAAGCCTGGCGCCGGGGTGAAATACCGGCATGAAACAGACTCTCCGAGGCATAGATATTGCCCATCCCCGCCACCACCTTCTGATCGAGAAGCGCCGACTTGATCGGCGTCCTCTTGCCCTCCAGCGCCGCGGCCAGGACCGGGCCGTTGAATTCATTGCCCAAGGGCTCGGGACCCAGATCCTTGAGCAGCGGATGGGACGCGAGCCCGCTTTGCGGACAGAGCGTCATCAGGCCGAAACGCCTGGCGTCGTGATAGCGGATGGTCTTGCCTTCGTCGGTCTCGATGATGACATGATCGTGGGCTCCGGGCGGCGATGCGCCGGAGCCCGCGTCGATCACCATGCGCCCCGACATGCCGAGGTGGATCAGCCAGACGTTGCCGTCATCCAGGCGCGCCAGAATGTACTTCGCGCGCCGCTCCATCCTAACCACCGTCCGCCCTTCGAGGCGGCGGGCGAAATTCGCCGGCAGCGGGATGCGCAGATCGGCGCGGCGCTGTTCGACCCGCACCAGGCGCCGGCCTTCGAGAACGGTGGCAAGACCCCGGCGAACGGTTTCGACTTCTGGAAGTTCCGGCATGGCGGCGTACGGTAGCGGAAACCGGCGCGCTCCGCTATGGTCGAACGCATGGCCGAGACACAAAAAGATCGGCCCGGAGCGCCCGAGACCACCCATTTCGGCTTTCGCCGCGTCGACAGCGGCGAGAAGGCGGGGCTGGTCCGCGCCGTCTTCGACAGCGTCGCCGGCCGTTACGATCTGATGAACGATCTGATGAGTATCGGCGTCCACCGTCTGTGGAAGGCGGCGCTGATCGATTGGCTGGCGCCGCGGGCGGGTATCCGGTTGCTCGACGTCGCCGGCGGCACCGGCGATGTCGCGCTCAGGGTGTTGGCGCGCGTCGGCGGCGCCGAGATCAACGAATTTTCGGGTGGCGCCATAACGATCTGCGACATCAACGAGACGATGTTGAAGGCCGGGCGCGCCAAGGCCCAAAAACGCGGTCTCGAGGGCGGCGTTCGCTATCTCACCTCCGACGCCGAAGCGCTGGCCGTCGCCGATGGGTGCGTCGACGCCTATACCGTCGCCTTCGGCCTGCGCAACGTCACCCGGCTGGAAGCGGCGCTTGGCGAGGCGATGCGCGTGCTGAAGCCGGGCGGGCGCTTCCTGTGCCTCGAGTTCTCCCGCGTTTCGGTGCCGCTCCTGGGCGAAATCTATGACCGCTATTCCTTCGCCGTGCTGCCCCGCATCGGCGAAATCGTCACCGGCGACGCCGGCGCCTACCGGTATCTGGTCGAAAGCATCCGCCGCTTCCCGCCCCAGGACACCTTCGCCGACATGCTAACCGCCGCCGGGTTCGATCTGGTAAAGTACCGCAACCTTTCCGGCGGCATAGCGGCGCTGCATTCGGCCTGGAGGCTCTAGGTAAGCCATGTGGCGGGCGCTCAAGCATATCGGCCGGTTGCTCGGGATCGCCAGGACCCTTGCCCGTCACGACGCCCTCTTCCCCTTGGATGCGCTGAACGTCGCGCCGGAAATGGTGGCGCTGGCGCGGCTCCTCGCCCGCATCGGCGCCAAGCCGGCGGCAGAGGAGGCGAGGCCCGGCAGGCGGCTCGCCCTGGCGCTCCAGGATCTCGGTCCCAGCTTCATCAAGTTCGGCCAGTCCCTTGCCACCCGCGCCGATCTTCTGGGCGATGAGATCGCCGCCGACCTTTCGGAACTCCAGGACCGCCTGCCGCCGTTCCCGGCGGCGGAGGCGCGCGCCACCATCGAGGCCGAGTTCGATTGTCCCTTGGATGAATTGTACGCCGAATTCGAGGACGAGCCGGTGGCGGCGGCCTCGATCGCGCAGGTCCACTTTGCCGTGACCTCGGACGGAAAAGAGGTCGCGGTCAAGGTGCTGCGCCCGGACATCGAGAAAGCCTTCGCCCGGGACCTCGACCTGTTCTACTGGCTGGCCGAGACGATAGAGCGCACCCAGCCCGCCTGGCGCCGCTTCAGACCCGTCGAGGTGGTGCGGACCTTCGCGCGCATCATCGAGATCGAGATGGACCTGCGCCTCGAGGCGGCGGCGGCCTCGGAGCTTGCCGAGAACTTCGCCGACGATGACAGCTTCAGGGTCCCCAAGGTGGACTGGCGGCGAACCGAGAGACGGGTGCTGACGCTGGCGCGAATCGAGGGCATCCCCATCGATGAGCGCGACGCCCTGATCGAGGCCGGCCACGATCTCGACGCGGTGATGGAGAAGGCGTCACGGGTCTTTTTCAACCAGATTTTCCGCGACGGCTTCTTCCACGCCGATCTCCACCCCGGCAACCTTTTCGTCGGCGCCGACGGCGCCATCGTCGCCGTCGATTTCGGCATCATGGGCCGGCTGGATCGACGCACCAGGCGCTATATCGGCGGCATATTGCTGGGCTTCCTTGCCGGCGATTACCGGCGTGTCGCGGAAATCCATTTCGACGCCGGTTACGTGCCCCGCCATCAGTCCCTCGACGCCTTCGTCCAGGCCTGCCGGTCGATCGGCGAACCCATCCTCGAGCGCCCGCTTGCCGAGATATCCCTCGCCCACCTGCTTGCCCAACTGTTCCGCGTCACCGAGGCCTTCGAGATGGAGACCCAACCCCAACTCCTGCTTCTGCAGAAGACCCTGATGGTGGCCGAAGGGGTGGGACGGGAGTTGAACCCCGAGGTGAACATGTGGGAGATGGCGCGGCCCCTGATCACGAAATGGGTGGTCGAAAACATCGGTCCCGGGGCCCGTATCCGCGACGCCACCCTAGGCGTGCTGTCGGGCCTCGAACGGTTGCCCGAGTTGCTGGAGAATGTCGAGGCGGGCGCCGCGATGTTCGCCGAAGGAGGGCTCAGGCTCCATCCCGAGACGGTCAGCGCGCTTGCCGGCTACGGCCGCGGCCGGCGCCGGGTGCCTGCCGTTTTGTGGCTGATCGCGGCGCTACTCGGCGCCATTCTCTTGCTTCTCCTGTAAAAATTCTCCCCTTGGCCCCTTGGCCGGGTTGACCTTGCTTAACCGGCGCCGGCTAATGAACTTAATCACATATTTCTTTAGTAAATTATGGTAGAGTACACCATGGTCTCGGGTAAACGTATCCTCCTCATCGTCACCGGCGGCATCGCGGCTTACAAGAGCCTCGATCTCGTGCGCCGGCTGCGCCAGGGCGGCGCCTCCGTGCGCGCCATCCTGACCAAGGGCGGGGCCGAGTTCATCACCCCCCTATCGCTGGCCGCGATCAGCGGCGAAAAGGTCTATGGCGATCTGTTTTCGCTAACCGATGAAAGCGAGATGGGCCACATCCGCCTGTCGCGCCAGGCCGACCTCGTGGTGGTGGCCCCGGCGACCGCCGATTTCATCGCCAAGATGGCCATGGGCCTCGCCGACGATCTCGCCTCCACGGCGTTGCTCGCCACCGACAAGGACGTCCTCATCGCCCCGGCGATGAACGAGAAGATGTGGCAACACCCGGCGACGCGCCAGAACATGGCGGCGTTGGAGGGGCGCGGGGTCCTCAGCGTCGGTCCCGGCGCCGGCGATCTCGCCTGCGGCGAGGAGGGCTGGGGCCGCATGGCGGAGGTGCCCGAGATCATCGAGGCGATTGGCGCCTATTTTAGCACCGGCGCGCCGCTTAGCGGCCGGCGCGCGCTGGTCACCAGCGGCCCGACGATCGAGGCCATCGATCCGGTGCGTTTCATCTCCAACCGGTCATCGGGCAAGCAGGGGCACGCCATCGCCCAGGCGCTGGCCCGGCTGGGGGCGGAGACGACGCTGATCGCCGGCCCGGTGAGCGAGCCCGACCCGGCGGGGGTCGACGTGGTGCACATCGAGACCGCCGCCGACATGTTGTCGGCTTGCGAGGAGGCGCTGCCGGTGGACGTCGCCGTTTGCGCCGCCGCGGTGTCCGATTGGCGGGTGAAAAATCCGGCGACCCGCAAGATCAAGAAATCCCCCCCCGGCCAGAAGGGCGGCAAGAAGGGCGAGAAGCCGCCGGTGATCGCGCTCGAGGAGAACCCGGACATCCTGGCGCGTCTCAGCGCGCCGGGGAACATGCGCCCGGCGCTGGTCATCGGATTCGCCGCCGAGACCGAGGACTGCGTCGACAACGCCAAGGCCAAGCTCGTGGCCAAGGGCTGCGACTGGATCGTCGCCAACGACGTCTCGGCCGAAACCGGCATCCTCGGCGGCGATGACAACACCGTTCATCTGATCATCGGTTCGGTCGTCGAAAGCTGGCCCAAAATGTCGAAGCAGGCCGTAGCCGAACGACTGGCGACGCGCATCCGCGATCATCTCGCCGGTCCCCCATGAGTGCAATCCCGGTCTCCATCCGCCAACTGCCGAACGGCGAGGGCCTGCCGCTTCCGGCCTACGCGACGGCGCAAAGCTCGGGCCTCGACCTCGCCGCCGCCCTCACCGAAGACATCGTCATAGGCCCTGGCGAGCACGCCGTCGTGCCGACGGGCGTCGCCATCGCCCTGCCCGACGGTTTCGAGGCCCAGATCCGGCCGCGCTCGGGCCTGGCGGCGAAGTACGCGGTCACGGTGTTGAACAGCCCCGGCACCATCGACACCGATTACCGCGGCGAGATCCGCGTCGTCCTCGCCAATCACGGGGCCGCCTCCTTCACCGTCAGCCGCGGCATGCGCATCGCCCAGCTGGTGATCGCGCCGGTCAGCCGCATCGTCTGGAACGAGGTCGACGCCCTCGCCGACAGCCCCAGGGGCGAAGGCGGTTTCGGCTCGACCGGGTCCGAGGGTGAAGCGTAGATCGCCATGGTCAAGCCGTCGAAGAAGCTCCTGTTCGCCGTCGAAGCGGTGCTCGACATCGCCTATAACGCCAGCAACCAGCCGGTACAGAGCCGCGAGGTCACCCGGCGCCAGGGCATCCCCAAACGCTATCTCGAACAGATCCTGCAGCAACTGGTCCGCGCCGGGATTCTCACCGGCGTGCGCGGCCCGCGCGGCGGCTACCTGTTGGCGCGTGAGCGCCGCCGCATCACGGTCGGCGAAATCGCCCGCATCGTCGGCAATTCGAGCGACGCCGAGGAGGACGATCACGACCCCGGATCATCGGAGCTCGGACGCATGGTGGTGCGGCCGATGTGGCTCGAGATGGAAGAGAAGCTGATGAAGGGGCTGGACAGAATCACCATCGAGGAACTGTGTATGCGCGCCAACGCCGCGAAGATCGATAACGCTTCCCATCGGCGATTGGACTTCACGATTTGACGCAAGGTATCAAGGGATGGACGTCAAACCTGCCCATCGCGTCGCCGAACGGCCTTCCACGGCGAACAGGCCCGCATTGAAGGGGCGCATCCACGAAAGCATCTTGGATACCATCGGCAACACGCCGTTGGTGCGGCTCGCCAAGCTCTCCGGGCTCGACGGGTGCAAGGCCGAACTGCTGGGCAAGCTCGAATTCTTCAATCCGCTGGGCTCGGTCAAGGACCGCATCGGCCTCGCCATGGTCGAGGCGGCGGAAAAGGAGGGGCGGATCGGCCCCGATACGGTGCTGATCGAGCCGACCTCGGGCAATACCGGGCTGGCGCTGGCCTTCGTCTGCGCCGCCAAGGGATACCGGCTGATCCTCACCATGCCGAGAAGCATGTCCGAGGCAAGCCGCAAGCTTTTATTGCTGATGGGCGCCGAGCTCGAGATCACCCCGACTACCGAGGGCATGCGAGGGGCGGTGCGCCGGGCCGAGGAGATCGAGAGCGAGCTGACCGATGCCCTCATCCTCCAGCAGTTCGAAAACCCGGCCAATCCGGAAATCCACCGCCGCACCACGGCCGAGGAAATCTGGCGCGACTGCGGGGGCGATCTCGACATGGTGGTCGGCGGCATCGGCACCGGCGGCACCTTGACGGGCGTCGGCGAGGTGCTGAAATCACGCCTGGGGAAAATCAAGGTCGTCGCGGTCGAGCCCGAGGACAGCCCGGTATTGTCGGGCGGCTTGGCCGGCCCCCACAAGATCCAGGGCATCGGCCCTGGGTTCATCCCCAAGATCCTCAATGTCGATCTGATCGACGAGGTGATGCGGATCGGCAGCGAAACCGCCTTCGCCATGGCGCGCAAGGCGGCGGCGCTGGAAGGCATGCCGGTCGGCATATCGTCGGGCGCGGCGCTGGCGGCGGCGATAGAGATCGGCGCCAGGCGCGGCATGGGCGGCAAGCGCATCGTCGTCATCCTTCCGTCCTTCGCCGAGCGTTACCTATCGACGCCGCTGTTCGATAATCTGTGAGGCCATGGAACCCGGCATGGAATTCAGCGAGGAACAGATCGAGCGCTACGCGCGCCACATCATCCTCCCCGAGGTCGGCGGCGAGGGTCAGGCCAAGCTGTTGCAATCGCGCGTCCTGGTCATCGGCGCCGGCGGCCTCGGATCGCCCTTGCTTTTGTATCTGGCCGCCGCCGGCACCGGCACGCTCGGCATCGTCGATGACGATATCGTCGATCTTTCGAACCTGCAGCGCCAGATAATCCACGCCACCGGGCGCATCGGCGCCGCCAAGGTCGACAGCGCGCGCGAAGCGCTCGGCGAGGTCAACCCCGAGGTGACGCTCCTGACCCATCAGACGCGGCTGAACGCCGGGAACGCCATGGAGCTGATCGCGGATTATGACCTGGTGGCCGACGGCAGCGACAATTTCGCCACCCGCTTCCTCGTCAACGACGCCTGCTACTTGGCGAAAACGCCCCTGGTTTCGGCCGCGCTTCTCAGGTTCGAAGGCCAGATTTCGACCTTCAAGGCCTATCTCGGCGGCGAGGACCCGTGTTACCGCTGCATCTTCCCCGAGGCGCCGCCGCCGGGCCTCATCCCGACATGCGCCGAGGGCGGCGTGCTCGGCGCCGTCGCCGGCGCCATGGGGTCGATCCAGGCGGTGGAAGTGATCAAGGAGCTGCTCGGCATCGGCGAGAGCCTTTCGGGCTGGCTTTTGATCTACGACGCGCTTAACACCACCTTCCGCAAGATCAAGGTCAGGCCCGACCCCCAATGTCCGCTTTGCGGCGAGGACCCCACCATCCGGGATTTATCGAGCCATGCCGGCTGAACCGGGGACCCAAGCGGGCGAGGGAACCCAGAGGGGGCCCGACAAGCTTTCCATCATCGTCTTCTCGGGCGAGTTCGAACGCATCCATTATGCCTTCGCCATGGCGTCCGCCGCCGCCGCCATGAACACGCCCGTCACCCTGTTTTTCACCATGGAAGGCATAAGGGCGCTTTGCAAGCCCAAGGCGGACGGAACGCCCGGCTGGCACGCGCTGCCGCCGATGGCGGCGGCAAAGGACGCCAAGGCGCTCGACGCCGAGTTCGCCGCCAGCGGCGTCGCCACCTTCGAGGAAATGCATGACGCCTGCGTCAGTTTCGGCGTCAAGTTCATGGTCTGTGAAATGGGGCTGCGCGCCGCGGGACTTGACATCGCCGATTTGCGAGACGACGTTGCCTACGCCGAAGGGGGCATCGTCACCTTCCTCGCCGACGCCTCGAAGAAAGGAGCGACGTTCTTTGTCTGAGACCAGATCAACCCGGCCGGCTTCACGCCCGACGGCGTGCCTTGCTTTCATCGCCGCCCTGGCGATGGCGGCGGCCGACCTTCCGGCCGGGATCGCCGGCGGCGGGGCCAAGGCGGCGACGCCCGAGGCCGGCGGCCCCAAGGCGCCGGAGAAAACGGTCAAGACGGAGAAACCGGTCAAGACGGGGAAAACGGTCAAGAACGGCAAGGGGCTGAGCGGCCAGTCGGGTCTGCCCTTGCCCCGTTACGCATCGCTCAGGGCGAACGAAGTGAACGTCAGGACCGGGCCCGGCGTCCGCTATCCCGTCAAATGGGTATTCGTCCGCCGCGACCTTCCTATCGAGATCATCGCCGAATTCAGCACCTGGCGTAAAATCCGCGACTGGCAGGGAACCGAGGGCTGGGTGCATCGCTCCATGGTGTCGGGCAAGCGGACGGTCATCATCACCGATGCGGTGCAGATCATGCGCCGTGAACCGTCACGCTGGGCCCCGGCGGTGGCGCGGGTCGAGGCGGGCGTCGTCGCCCACATCCTCGAGTGCGGCGTCGACTGGTGCCGGGTCGAGGCGGGCGGTTTGAGCGGCTGGGTCAAGCAGGGCCAGTTCTGGGGCCGGGGCAAACGGGAACAGATCCAGTAGCTATAGGCTAAGGGGTCAAGTCTTGACAATTATCATTTTAACAGGGAACGGGGAAGAGAGAGCCGGCTTAAAATGATAATTGTCAAGACTTGACCCCTTTTTCTTTTTGATTTTTTTCTTTTCAGTCGAAATCCGCCGCCAGCGCCGCCCGGGCCGATTCGGGCAGCACCGCCATGTGGGCGTAGTTCTCATGGCCGATGGCGAGGACCACGCGCGCGCCCTCGTTCCTGAAGCCGGCCACCTGGGCGGGCGTGAACGGGAAGTGGAGGAAATGCACCGAAGAGGTCCTGCCGTCGGGTTTCGTACGCTCGACATCGGTCTCCGCGATGGCGCCGATGGTCTCGCCGCCGACGGTTAGGCTCACGCTCCCCTCGACGCCGCCGAGCCGGCCCAGTTCGCGCGCCCGCCGGTCCTCGTCCTCGATCTCGAACATCAAGGTCGCGACCAGTTCGCCGCCGTTGGGAATCATCGGGTTGTAGGCGCTGAGCTCATCCCCGATCTGCGCCTCGCCGCCCTTTTCGATATAGAGCATCTCGTGGATCTGGTACCACATGGTGTCGTAATTCTCGAAATAGAAGGTGGCGAACGGCCCCACCTCGACCCGGCGGGTCTTCTTGATGGCGCTGACTTCCTCCCGGCGCGCCCGGCGAATCTCGCCATAGGCCTCCATGTCCATGATCTCCGCGCGGGTGATCTCGTGCCGGTTCCCCATGCCCGTCATGCGTCCTTCGACGCGATGCCATAGGCCTCGGCGAGAATTTCGATGGGATGGATGGCGCCATCCACGGCCCCGCCTTCTCCGTCGAGGCGCGCCATGCCCTGGACGATGTGTTGGCCCGCCAAGGGACATTCGGCGGCGAGATAGGCCTTCGCCTGCCCGGCCGCCTGGCGCGCCACCGGGGCGCCGATCTTCAACGCCACCTCGAAATTCTCCTTCATCACGCCCCAGGCGCCGCCGTGGCCCGAGCACCGTTCGATGATTTCGATATCGGCTTCGGGGATGAATCTCAGCATCTCCGCCGCCTTCGGTCCCATGTTCTGGGCCCTGGCGTGACAGGCGAGGTGCAAGGTCACGCCGCCGCCTAGCGGCCGCAAGCCTTCCGCCAGACCCTCCTTGGCGGCGATATCGACGATGTACTCGCTGATATCCCAGGTGGTCTCGCTCAGACGCTTGACGTCCTCGTCGTCGGGCAGGATCAGGGGCCACTCGAATTTCAGCATCAGGGCGCAGGACGGCACCAGGGCGATGACGTCATAACCCTTTTCGATCCACTGCCCGAGGTCCGCCGCCACTCCCCGCGCGCTGGCGGCGACGCGCTCGAGATCGCCGTGTTCCAGCTGCGGCATGGCGCAACAGCCCGGATAGGCCACTTCGGTCTCGACCCCGTTTCGCGCCAGGACCGCGCGCGCGGCGGCGCCGATGGAAGGGTTGTTGTAGTTGACGAAACAGGTGGCGTAGATCACCGCCTTGCGGCCGTGCGCCGGCGCGGTCCCGTTGACATCGGGCGCCGAGGAGCGGGCGCCGCGCACGAAGGTCTTGGAATGGAATTTGGGAAGATGGGCGTCGCGGTGAACGCCGGTAATGTATTCCAGTGCCGGACGGGTCAGCCTGTTGCCGGCATTCGAGGCCCAGTTGGCGATTGGGGCGGCGCGCGACGCTATCCTGCCGTTACGGTCGGTCTCGGTGATCTGACGGGCGCCGAAGCCGACCTTGCCCTGGTGGTTCTCGAGCGCCCGGTAGCGCAGCATGAGATGGGGGAAATCGACGTTGAACTCATGGGGCGGCACGTAGGGACATTTGGTCATGAAGCACATGTCACACAGCGTGCAGGCATCGACGACGCGCTTGAACCCTCCGGAATCGACCGAATCGAGCTCGCCGGTTTCGGAACCGTCGATCAGGTCGAACAGGCGGGGGAATGAATCGCAAAGGTTGAAACAGCGCCGGCAACTGTGACAGATGTCGAAGACGCGGCGCAACTCGGCGTCGATCTTGTCCGCGTCCAGATAATCCGGCTCCCGCCAGCCGATCGGATGGCGTACCGGCGCCTCGA
>JADFJG010000004.1:29095-81691 GCA_022566265.1 Pseudomonadota bacterium
CAAAGGTTGAAACAGCGCCGGCAACTGTGACAGATGTCGAAGACGCGGCGCAACTCGGCGTCGATCTTGTCCGCGTCCAGATAATCCGGCTCCCGCCAGCCGATCGGATGGCGTACCGGCGCCTCGAGACCGCCTTCTCTCATGTCATCGACCCAGACTTCATGTCTTGCGCATCGGTGCCGGGGGCACCGATGGGCGACGGTAAAGCGAGGCCGGCAAGCCGGACCCCGCTTTTAGCCCCCGGGCCCTATCCGTCCAGGGTGTCGAGCGCCTTCTGGAACCGCCCGGCGTGGGACTTCTCGGCCTTGGCGAGGGTCTCGAACCAGTCGGCGACTTCGTCGAACCCCTCTTCGCGCGCCGAACGCGCCATGGAGGGATACATATCGGTATATTCGAAGGTCTCTCCGGCGATCGCGGCGCCGAGGTTGGCCTTGGTGTTGCCGATCGGCTCGCCCGTCGCCGGGTCGCCCACCTCCTCGAGGAACTCCAGGTGGCCGTGGGCGTGGCCGGTTTCCCCTTCGGCCGTCGAACGGAAAACCGCGGAGACATCGTTGTAGCCTTCGATGTCGGCCTTCCGGGCGAAATACAAATATCTGCGATTGGCCTGGGATTCCCCAGAGAACGCGTCTTTAAGGTTCTGCTCCGTCTTGGTTCCTTTCAACGAGGCCATTCTCCCCTCCTTCATTCCATAGATGTGGGTGACTTCGGATGTGGCAAGCCAGGGCGCACGGGCGGCCCCACCTTCCAAGTCCATATATATGTGCTCCAGACGCCCCGAGTCAATAGTTTAGAATATTTCTAAACAACGTTTTATAGGGCCGAAATTACTTCAAGATTTTGGGTTGTCCGAGACCCGGATGACGACGTCGACGCGCTCGAGCAAGGTGCCCTCGGGCAGTTTGGGAAGCTTGGTGATGGTAATGTCCTTGGCGTCGATGTCCAAAAGCCGGTGGGAGTCCTCGAAGAAGAAGTGATGGTGGTCGGAGGTGTTGGTGTCGAAATAGGAGCGGCCCGAGGAGACGATGATCTCACGCAGAATCCCGGCTTTGGTGAACTGGTGCAAGGTGTTGTAGACAGTGGCGAGAGAGACCCGGATGCCCGCCCCCGACGCCTGGTTGTGAAGCTGTTCCGCCGAGAAGTGGTGGTCCCCCGCGTCGAACAACAGCTTCGCCAGCGCCATGCGCTGGCGGGTCGGGCGCAGCCCCACCTGTTTCAGACGGTCGATCACCTGGCTGTATGGACGCTGCATCGGCATATCCGGTATATAATTATAATGCTTCGAAATTAAAGCGTCAAAAACGGCCTCGGCTCATTAACCCTGACCCTATCGCCCCGTTCCGCCCCTTCAATCCACGTGGAAAGCACCCTGGCGGAGCCGGCTCAGTCGCCGGTCTTCAGGCGATCGACCAATTCGCGCACCGTCGGGATGAAGCCGTTGGCGTAAAAGGGGTCGGTCTTGAAGCGATAGGCGTTATGACCCGCGAACATCAATTGAGACTCGACGTCGCCGTCGTGGGCGATCGACTGCAGGGTCTTCTGGATGCAGAACGAGCGCGGGTCCGTCTTCTTGCCGGTGCTCCCTTTCTCGTTCTGAGCCCAGTTGGAGAAGCGACAGGCGGAAAGGCATCCCATGCACTCGACCTGATCGGTGCGAATCTGGCGCGCCTTTTCCGGGGTCACGAAGACGAGGGTCGAATCCGGCGTGCGCAGCGAATCGGTATAGCCCTCCTCGACCCAGTTCGCGGCGCGGTGCTTATCGGCGGCGGTAAGATAGACCAGACGCCCGCGGGCGCCGACCGGAAATTCGGTGTCGAGATCGCCGACGGGCCTGACGGCATAGGCGACCTGGCGGTCGCTTCGCTGGCGCAATTCCTTGATGAAATCGTTGTTGACGGCCGATGAGTAAAATCCGGTGGGACTGAATCTGTTGAGGAAGACGTCGCCTTCCACGAGCCTGAGGACCTTCTGCTTCCATTGATCGGAGATCGGGCTTTCCTCGGTCAGCAACGCCCGGGTGCCGAACTGAAATACGATGGGGCCGAGCTCCGGATTGTCGATCCAGTCCGCCCACTCGCGCAGGTACCACACCCCGCCGGCCATCACTATGGGCGTCTCCGCCAGGCCGTAATCCCGCATCAGGTTGCGGAGGTCCCTGACCCGGGGAAAGGGAACCTCCGGCCGCTCCGGATCCTCACTGTTGGAAAGCCCGTTATGACCGCCGGCTTTCCAGGGGTCCTCGTAGACGACGCCGCCCAGCCACTCCGAGAACTTGTGATAGGCCCGCTTCCACAAGGCCCTGAAGGCACGGGCCGAGGACACGATGGGATAGTAGTAGACCCCGAAGCGGGAGCATATCTCGGCCATGCGGTACGGCATGCCGGCGCCGCCGGTCACTCCGTGGATCAGTCCCTTGGCGCCCTCGAGCACCCCTTTGAGAACGCGCTCCGAGGCGCCCATCTCCCACAGGATGTTCATGTGGATGCGCCCTTGGCCATTGGACATCTCATGGGCGATGCGGGCCTGGGTGATGCCGCCCTGGATGGCGTAGACGATCAGTTCCTCGTGGCGCTGGCGCCGGGTCCTGCCCTGATAGACGATCTCGATCAGCTTGCCGTAATCGTCACGGGAATCGGCGTTGACGGCCGAAAAGGTGCCGATTCCGCCGGTGGCGGCCCAGGCGCCCGAGCTTTCGCCGTTGGAGATGGAAATGCCCTTGCCCCCCTCGAGCAGCGGCAAGACTTCCCGTCCCGAAATCATCATTGAATTAAACGGTTTCACTCCTCGATCCCAAATCCGCGATATGAGTCAACCGCCGGCAACCAAGCCCCAGACCAGCTGCCGGGCCGCATTTTGTAATTATTCTAGTAACCTATATATGAACCGGATATGCAAAAGGCGAGTCCCGGCTACAACTAAAAACTACATGCAAAACCTGACGTTAAGTGGGGGTAAGTATCCGGGCAAAGGTGAGTATAGCAAGGTGATCGACCGTTGCCGGGTTTTTCTCGGATGACATTCCTTAAAGACCTTCCTTAAAGACTGGCCTTAAAGACCGGCCAAAAGCAGGTCCGGCACGTCGGTGATGACGCTGTCGACGCCCCAGGAGATGAGTTCCCGCGCGCGGGCCGGTTCGTTCACCGTGTAGACCAGGAGCCCCAGCCCCTCATCCTTGATCCGCCGCGCACGAGCCCGGTTCAGCGCCTGGTGATTGCAATGAAGGCTGAAGCAGCCCAGCGCCCGCGCCGCGCTCTCCCATCCCGGCGTCAGACGGGACAGCAAAAGGCCAAGCGGCAGCTCGGCCGCCGTCTCGCGCGCCGCCTCGAGCACCTCGGTGCTGAAACTCGACAGCAGGGGCAAGCCCGCGTCCCGTCGTCCCGATCGCGCCGCGATACCGGCGGCGCATCGTCCCGCTTCGCGTTCCCGGCCCGGGGTCGGCTTGACCTCGATATTGGCGCCGAGCCCGAGACCGCCGAGAATCTCCAATGCCTCTTCCAGGCTCGGCACCCTTTCGCCGGCGTAACCGCCGCCGGCTTCGAACCAGGAACCGGCGTCGAGCGCCCCGAGTTCCGCCATGTCGCGATCGGCGACTCTGCCCATGCCGTTCGTCGTCCGCTCCAGATCGGCGTCATGGATGACGGCGAGGCGCGAATCGCGGGTGATGCGGACATCGAACTCGACCCATCCGGCACCCGCCTGCTTGGCCTTGTGGAAACCCCCGAGGGTGTTTTCCGGCGCCAGGGCGGCGGCGCCCCGGTGTCCGATGATCTTCGGCAGTTCGCTCATTTCGCGAGTGAGGGAACCCCCCACCGGCGCAAAACCTAGAGCCCTATCCGGCCGCCTTGGCATCGCGCGGCTTGTCCCCGGATTTGTCGGCGCCTCCCCCGGTCAGGTCTTCGCCGGTCTCCTGATCGACGGCGCGCATGCTCAGTCTCACCTTGCCGCGGTCATCGATGCCGAGCACCTTGACCTTGACGGTGTCGCCTTCGTTCACCACGTCGGTGACCTTGTTGACCCTTCCTGGCAACAGTTCGCTGATATGCACCAAGCCGTCCCGCGCGCCGAGGAAATTGACGAAGGCGCCGAAGTCGAGGACCTTCACCACCTTGCCGGAGTAGATGACCCCCTCTTCCGGCTCGGCGACGATGGAGCGGATCCATTCGATGGCCTTTTCCGAGGCCTCGTTATCGACCGCCGCCACCTTGATGGTGCCGTCGTCCTCGATGTCGATCTTGGCGCCGGTGACTTCGCAGATCTCGCGAATGATCTTGCCGCCGGTGCCGATGACCTCGCGGATCTTATCGCGCGGGATGACGATGATGGTGATCCTGGGGGCGTTCTCGCTGACCTGATCGCGGGCGCCGCCGAGCGATTTGGCCATCTCGCCGAGGATATGCAGACGCCCCTCGCGCGCCTGTTCGAGGGCGATTTTCATGATCTCCTCGGTGATCGAGGTGATCTTGATGTCCATCTGCAACGACGTGATGCCATCGGCGCTTCCGGCGACCTTGAAATCCATGTCGCCGAGATGGTCCTCGTCGCCGAGGATATCGGAAAGGACGGCGAATTTTTCCCCTTCCTTGATCAGGCCCATGGCGATTCCGGCGACCGATTTGGGTACCGGAACGCCGGCGTCCATCAACGAAAGCGATGTGCCGCAAACCGTCGCCATGGAAGAGGAGCCGTTGGATTCGGTGATCTCGGAGACCACCCGGATGGTGTAGGGGAAATCATCCTTCGACGGCATCACCGCCTTCAACGCCCGCCAGGCGAGCTTGCCGTGACCGATCTCGCGGCGCCCCGGCGAGCGCAGGAAAGACGCCTCGCCCACCGAATAGGGCGGGAAGTTGTAATGCAGCAGGAAATGTTCGCGGTAATCCCCGGCAAGCGCATCGATGATCTGTTCGTCCTGGCCGGTGCCAAGCGTGGTGACGACCAACGCCTGGGTCTCGCCGCGGGTGAAAAGCGCGCTGCCATGGGCCCGGGGCAGGACCCCGACCTCGCACTGGATGGGACGCACCGTCTTGGTATCGCGCCCATCGATGCGCCGGCCGGTCTCCAATATGGAGCCACGCACGATGTCCTTCTCCAGACCCTTGAACAGCGCCGACAATAATTCCGGTTCGAACTCTTCCGCCTTCAACCGCTCGAGCATCGCCGCCTTGACCCCGTTGATCTTTTCGCGCCGGACCCCCTTGTCGACCTCGTCATAGGCGGCGCGCAGTTCGCTTTCGCCAAGCTCCTTCACCCGCCGGGTGGCGTTTTCGAGTTCCGCCGGCGGATCGGGCAAATCCCAGGGCGCTTTCGCGCATAGCTCGGCGAGGTCGATGATGAGGTCGATGACCGGCTGGAATTGCTGGTGGCCGAAAGTGACGGCGCCGAGCATAACCTCTTCCGAAAGCTCGCTGGCCTGGGACTCGACCATCAACACCCCTTCCTGGGTGCCGGCGACGACGAGATCGAGGTCCGAATTCGCCAAGTCGTCGATTTCGGGATTGAGGACATATTCGCCGTCGATTCGGCCGACCCTGGCGGCGGCGATCGGCCCCATGAAGGGGATGCCCGAAAGGGTCAGCGCCGCCGAGGCGCCGACCAAGGCGACGATGTCCGGATCGTTCTCCAGATCATGGCTCACCACCGTGCAGATCACCTGGGTCTCGTTGCGGAACCGCGGATGGAACAGGGGGCGGATGGGCCGGTCGATCAGGCGCGAGGTCAGGGTTTCCTTCTCGCTGGGCCGGCCTTCGCGTTTAAAAAAACCGCCGGGAATCTTGCCGGCGGCAAAGGTCTTTTCCTGGTAGTTGATGGTCAGCGGGAAAAAGTCGATCCCCACGCGCGGTTCCCTCTGGGCGACGGCGGTGCAAAGCACGGTGGTCTCGCCGTAAGTGGCGAGAACGGCGCCGTCGGCCTGGCGGGCGATCTTCCCGGTCTCGAGGACCAGCTTGCGCCCCGCCCATTCGATTTCTTTCCTATGCACGTCAAACATGTCTTTCTTCCTTCCAATGCCGGTCCCGTCCCTATGACGGGCCAGCCTTCTAGCAATTAATATGGCTTCGGCCCAACGCGGCGCGAGGTCATCCCCCCTGGGATTCCTCCTATCGGCGCAGGCCGACGCGTTTGATCAGTTGCGCGTAACGGTCTTCGTTCTTGCGCTTCAGGTAATCCAGCAGCCGCCGGCGTTTTCCGACCATGATGATGAGGCCGCGCCGGGAATGGTAATCATGCTTGTGGATCTTGAGGTGTTCGGTGAGGTTGCCGATCCTTTCGCTGAGGATCGCGACCTGCACCTCGGGCGACCCGGTGTCGCCCGTATTCGTCGCGTACTCCTTGACTAGCACGCCTTTTCGCTCGGACGTTATCGACATCGCATCTCTCCGATGGTTAGAGATTCAGAACACGCACCGGACGTATTTCGCCGTGTTCGACCCGGGCCAAAGCCACTGGCTTGCCCCGGGCCATCGCACAGACGACCGTGCCTTCGGATATTTGGCTTGAAGGCTCCGATTTGCCGACGCGGAACAACTGCACGGCTTGGCCCTTGCGCAGGGCCTCGGCCTGGTTCTCCGTCAGGGCCAGTGCCGGGATGTCGTCCAGCACGGTCTCGACCGGAAGCAGGAGTTCCAATTGCGCCGCACTATGCCCCAGCGCGACGAGTTTATCTAGGGAAATCGCCATGTCCTCGGTGAAGGGATGGACCCGGGTCCGCCGCAACTGGGCGACGTGGCCAAGGGTGCCAAGCCGGGCCGCCAGATCCCGCGCCAGGCTGCGGATATAGACGCCCTTGGAGCAGATTACCTCGAACTCAGCGTGGTCCGGGTCGAGGATCCGCAAAAGCTTCAGGTCCCGGATCGTCACCAGGCGGGGCGGCAGCGTGAACCGATTTTCGCCGCGCGCCAGCTTGTAGGCGCGCCGGCCCTTGACCTTGATGGCCGAAAAGATCGGCGGGACCTGAGAGATTTCACCGACGAAATCGCCGAGCGCCGCCTCGATCTCGTGGGGTTCCGGGCGCGCCTCGCTGCTTGCCGTCACCTCGCCCTCGGCGTCCTCGGTGGTGCGCGCCTCGCCCCAACGCAAAGAGAAGCGGTAGGTCTTCTCGCCGCTCATGACATAGGAGACGGTCTTCGTCGCTTCGCCAAGCGCCACCGGCAGGACCCCGGTCGCCAAGGGATCGAGAGTGCCGCCATGGCCGGCCTTGGCGGCGTTCAGCGCCTTGCGGACACGCGCCACGACCGCCGCCGAGGAGATACCCGTTGGCTTGTCCACCACCAGCCAGCCGTGGATCGGCTGGGAACCCGGCGCCGGCTTGCGTCTACGCCCCATGGCGTTTGGTCCCGCCCGATGCCGCCTCGCCGGGCTTCACCGCGCCCGGGGCGCCCGGGGCGACGGCGGCGCTCTCCTCATTGGCGGCCAGACCCTTACCGATGTCGCGGGCGACCGCCGGATCGCGCAACAGGGACTCGATGTGCGACACGTACTCGAATGACATATCGGGCTCGAAGGAGACCGTGGGGACGAATCTCATGCGCACCTCGCGCGCGATCTGACCGCGGAAATAGGGCGCGGCGCGGCGCAGCGCCGAGATCACCGCATCCACGTTGGCGCCGCCCAACGGGGTGACGAACACGGTGGCGCTCTTGAGGTCGGCGCTGGCGCGGACTTCGGTGACGGTGATCGGAACGCCGGCGAGGTCCGGATCGCGGAAGCTCGCGCGCTCCAGTATCCGCGCGATCCCATGGCGCAGTTCCTCGCCGACGCGAAGCTGACGCTGGGAAGGGGTTTGGTCATGCCGTCTTTTCGAGCCCATCTCAACCGGCTTTGATAATTAAAACAACAACATAGTTGGCGCTAAATCCGCAACGCGTCGTCCGCCACGGGCGACCTAAAGCGTACGGGCGATCTCTTCGATTTCGAAGCATTCGATCACGTCGGCGGCCTGGATATTCTGATAATTCTCGAAGGCCATGCCGCACTCAAATCCCTCCTTGACCTCGCGGACCTCGTCCTTGAAGCGCTTGAGGCTCTTGAGGGAGCCCTCGTGGATAACGACGCTGTCACGCAGCAGCCTGACCTTGGCCCCGCGTTTGACCAATCCTTCGGTGACCATGCAACCCGCGACCTTGCCGACCTTGGTGACGAAGAACACCTCGCGAATCTCGGCATTGCCCAACAGGGACTCCTTTAACGTCGGCGACAGCATGCCGCTCAAGGCCGCCTTGATGTCGTCGGTCAGATCGTAAATGACCGAATAGTACCGGATTTCCACGTTATCGCGCCGCGCCAGGACCCGCGCCTGCGGATTGGCGCGAACGTTGAAGCCGACGATCAGCGCATCCGTCGTGTTCGCCAGCGTGACATCGGATTCGTTGATGCCGCCGACGGCGGCGTGGAGCACTTGCACGGCGACCTCGTCGGTGGAAAACTTCTCGAAGGCGCCGATGATCGCCTCCAGGGTACCGTGCACATCCGCCTTGACGATCACCGGAAGCTCGCTCAACCCACCATCGGCGATCTTCGACAGCAACTGCTCGACGGTGCCCCGGACGCCCATGGCGGCGCGCGCATCGCGCAGGCTGCGCTGGCGGAATTCGGTGACCTGACGCGCCCGCGCCTCGTTCTCGACGACGGTGAAGTCGTCGCCGGCCAACGGCGTCCCGTTGAGCCCCAGCACTTCGACCGGCATGGAGGCATCCGCTTCTTCCACCTTGTGGCCGCGATCGTCGTACAGGGCGCGGACATGTCCCCATTCGCGGCCGGCAACGAACACGTCACCGACCCTGAGCGTGCCGCGCTGCACCAGGACGGTCGCCACGTTGCCCCGGCCCCGCTCGATTTTAGCCTCGACCACCACCCCGTCGGCCGGCCGGTCCGGGTTGGCCTTGAGCTCGAGGATCTCCGACTGCAGCAGGATGGTCTCTACCAGCTTGTCGAGATTGGTTCCCTCCTTGGCCGAAATCTCGACGGCGAGAACCTCGCCGCCCAGGGATTCGAGCACGATCTCGTGCTGCAACAGCTCCTGGCGCACCTTGTCGGGATCGGCGTCGGGCCGGTCGATCTTGTTGATGGCGACGATGATCGGCACCTCGGCGGCCTTGGCGTGGTGGATCGCCTCGACGGTCTGGGGCTTGACCCCGTCATCGGCGGCGATAACCAGAACGACGATGTCCGTCACCTTGGCGCCGCGCGAGCGCATGGCCGTAAACGCCTCGTGGCCCGGCGTGTCGAGGAAGGTAATTTGGCTGCCGGAGCCGAGTTCCACCTGGTAGGCACCGATATGCTGGGTGATGCCGCCAGCCTCGCGGCTGGCGACGTCGGTCTGGCGCAGGGAGTCGAGAAGAGACGTCTTGCCGTGATCGACGTGGCCCATGATGGTGACCACCGGCGGCCGGGGCTTGAGGCTTTCGTCGGTATCGGGCGCGCCCTCGAGGCCGACCTCGACATCGGCTTCGCTGACACGTCTGACCTTATGGCCGAATTCGGTGGCCACAAGCTCCGCCGTGTCGCCCTCGATGGTCTGGTTGATGGTCGCCATCACCTCCATCTTCATCAGTGCCTTGATCACCTCGGCGCCGCGCTCGGCCATGCGGTTCGACAATTCCTGGACGGTGATCGATTCCGGGATCACGACATCGCGCACGACCTTAAGCAATTCCGCCGGGGTGGTGGCTTGCTGGGCGCGTCTTTCCCGCTCGCGCTGGCGGCGCACCGAAGCCAGGCTGCGGACCCGTTCATGGGCGTCATCGTCGAGCGCCCGGGCGATCGTCAGCTTACCGCCGCCGCGGCGTTTAACGTCCCTGCGCAGGGACAGGCTCGGCCGCCTTGCGTCGGACCGCCCGCCCCGCTTGGGCCGTTTCTCCGAGGCCTCTTCCGCGGCGGCTTCCTCTATCGCCTTGGCGGACACCGGGGGCGCTTTCAGTTTCTCGGCGGCCCTCTCCTCGGGCGCCGCCTCCTGCGTGACCTTCTCCGCCTCTTCCTTGACTTCCTCCGGCTCGGGTGCCGGCGCCTCGCCGATCGCCGTCTCCGGGACAACATCGGCGGCCTTGGCGCGGAGTTCCTCCTCCTCGCGCGCTATTTTTTCTTCTTCCGCTTCCTTGCGAACCTGCTCGCCGGCGCGCATCGCCCCCTCGAGCGCCCGGGCGCGGGTCGCCTTTTCCTGCTCGGTCAGGGCCCGAAGCTCGGCCTCCCGGGCCGTTTCCATCGCGCGCGCGGTCGCCGGCGCCATCGTCTCTCCCGCCAGCGCCTGCGCGGCCGCGACCTCCAGCCCCGGCTTGACCTCGGTCATGCGGCCGCCGGCGCCGGGTGCATAAGTCCGCTTCTTCTTGACCTCGACTCGGACCGCCTTGGAGCGGCCATGGGAGAAGCTCTGGCGAATCTGGCCAGATTCGACCGTCTTTTTCAGCTCCAGACGGCCGGGCCGCGACAGGGTCAGCGGCTTCTTCTCTTGTTGTTCGTCCGTGGCGTCCGTCATCCTAAACCAACTCTCTAAACCAACTCTCCGGCCGTCGATTCTCTCACCGCCGGCGCCGCGCCGGACCGCAATCCGGCGAGGCGCCCGGCCTCCACCTGGAAGCGCCCGGCCAAACGGCCACGGCCAAGCGCGACATGCATCACATGGCCGCGCCCCAGCGCCGCCGCCAATTCCTCGCCCGTGAAAAGGTCGATCAAGGGCAAATCCGGCGCCAGCGCCCGCAATTTGGCGCGGCCCCCCTCGGCACTTTCCAGCGCCGTCACCAACACCGCCGCCTTGCCGGCAACGAGCATGGCGGTGACCTTCTCGGACCCCGCGGCGACCGTCCCGGCGCGCCGCGCGAGGCCCAGCAGATCGAGACAGCGCCCGGCCAGCAGGCGTTCCACCTGATCGGCCAAATTCTCGCCGATCACCACCTCCGCCTTGGCCGCTCGTTGGAACAGTCTGCCGGCGCAAGCGGTATTTATCACATCCCGGCGCGCGCTCAACCAAATTCCCCGGCCCGGCAACGTGGCGGCGATATCGGGCACCAGGCGCCGGCCGGGACCGACGACGAAGCGCACCAGGCGTTCACGCGGCGAAACCTCGCCGCTGACGATGCATCGCCGCGTGTTCCCGGTCGTATCCCCGCCCCGTTGGGCGGAGCCAGCGGTATCGCCCGCCGCTCTCGCCATCCTTGCCAGGGCTCACCCCTCCTCAGTCGTATTCTTGTCCGGCGTATTCTTGTCCGGCGTATTCTTGTCCGGCGTGTCCTTGTCCGGCGTGTCCTTGTCCGGCGAGACTTCCCCGCCAACCGTGCCACCGGCGGCGGCTTCCGTCTTGGCCTCGGGGGCCTCGGGGGCCTCGGGGGCCTCGGGCGTAGGTTCGGCTTCGCCGCCCTCCTCTCCGGCCGGCTCTCCCTCGGCCGAAGTTTCGTCGGTCTCATCGTCCTCGAACCAGTGGGCACGCGCGGCCATGATCGCCGTGTCGGCGTCCTCGGCCGTGATCTCGCCATCCGGCAGCAACTCCAGAAGCTCGTCGTTGGCGAGGTCGGCCAGATTCTCGCGCGTCTTGATCCCTTTTTCGCCGAGATGCACCAGCGCTTCCGAGGTCAGGCCCGGTATCTCGGTCAAATCCTCGGCGATGTTGAGTTCACGCCGCCTGGCGGCCAGCTTCTCCTCGCGCTCGGTGAGATAGGCCTGGGCGCGGGAGCGCAATTCCTCGGCGACGTCCTCGTCGAACCCCTCGATGGCGCCCAGATCCTCGACCGGCACGAAGGCGACCTCCTCGACCGCCGAAAATCCCTCGGTGACCAGCAGATGCGCGATCATGTCGTCGACATCGAGGGCTTCGATGAACATCCGCGAACGGCTGTGGAACTCCTCGGTCCGGCGCTCCGATTCCTGCGCTTCCGTCAGGATGTCGATGTACCAGCCGGTGAGTTGAGAGGCGAGGCGCACGTTCTGCCCGCGCCGGCCAATGGCGAGGCTCAACTGATCATCGGGCACCACGACCTCGATGCGGTTGGCGTCCTCGTCCAGCACCACCTTGGTGACTTCCGCCGGCGCCAGGGCGTTGACGACGAAGGTGGCGTGATCCGGCGACCATGGGATGATGTCGATCTTCTCGCCCTGCAACTCGCCGACCACGGCCTGGACGCGGCTGCCGCGCATGCCGACGCATGCGCCGACGGGGTCGATGCTGCTATCATTGGACAGGACGGCGATCTTGGCCCGGCTTCCGGGGTCTCGGGCGACCGACTTGATCTCGATGATGCCGTCATAGACTTCCGGCACTTCCTGGGCGAACAACTTGATGGTGAACTCCGGCCGCGTGCGCGACAGGAAAATCTGCGGTCCCCGCACTTCCTCGCGCACATCGTAAATGTAGGCGCGGACGCGATCGCCCTGGCGTAGATTTTCGCGGGGCACGCATTCGTCGCGTCTCAGCACGGCTTCGGCGCGGCCGAGGTCCACCGTCACGTTGCCGAACTCCACCCGCTTGACGAGGCCGTTGACGACTTCGCCGACCCGGTCCTTGTATTCCGCGTACTGGCGTTGGCGCTCGGCCTCGCGAACCTTCTGGACGATGACCTGCTTGGCGGTCTGCGCGGCGATACGGCCGAAATCGATGGGTGGCAAGGGATCGATGATGAATTCGCCGATCTCGGCATCGGATTTCAGCGCCAGCGCGTCGCCGAGGGAGATTTGCATCGCGTCATCCTCGACTTCTTCGGTCACCTCGCGATAACGCCAGAGGCTGATCTGTCCGGTCGTCCGGTTGATATCGGCGCGGATATCGTATTCGTGGCCATATTTCGAACGGCCCGCCTTCTGGATCGCCTGCTCCATGGCTTCCAGCACTTCCTCGCGTTCTATGCCCTTTTCGCGGGCGACCGTGTCCGCCACCTGCAGCAGTTCCGGCTTGACCAGTCCCAGGGTCGCTTCCATCGTCATCTCGATCTACACCCTTCTTTGCCGTTCCATCGCGGCAATCAGTTCATCCGATAGTACCAGTTTCGCCCGGTGAATTTCGCCGAAGGGCAATTCGGTCTCGCCCTCCCCAAGCGCGATTCGCACGCCTGCCTCCGTCGTCCCCAGAAGCTTGCCGCGAAACCGCTTGCGGCCGGCAATGGGCCGGGCGGTTTCGATCTTGGCCTCGAACCCGGTGAAGCGCTCGAAGTCCTCGGAGCGCACCAGGGGACGGTCGATGCCGGGCGAGGACACCTCCAGGGTGTAGGACCCCGGCAGCGGGTCCTCGACATCGAGGACCGCCGAAACGGCGCGGCTGATCTCGGCGCAATCGTCGACCGTCATGGCGCCGCCGCCCCGGCGTTCCGCCATGACCTGCACAGTGGTGCGGACCGTGCCTTGCACCATCACCCTGACGAGGTCGAAATCCATGGCTTCGAGTACGGGTTGGATCAATGCTTCCACCCGGTCACGCAATTGGTTCATACCCATCCTTCCGCGCCCGGAGTTCCCACGGGGTTGCGACGCCCGGGCACCTGTTCATCAATCCCGGGCCGGTCGGCCGGAACACGGCCAACAAAAAAAGCCGGCCGGTGGTCCAACCCCCGAACGACTTAACCTTATGAACCGGCCCGAACTTGACGTTGCTAGAAATATAGCCAACTTCGGCGCCGCTTCAAGTGCTTTAGCAGGCATTTGACGCCTTTATCTTAACTTTCTCATTCAACGAGAAGACGGTGTCTGGGGCCTCCGGCGGCGCTGGAATCCCAGGAATACGCAGGCCCGGTCCCGATCGGCGGCCTTGCCCTCGTAACGCGTGGGAATCGATCCCGCGGGGCGTTGGCGCCACGACCGCGGGCCACGGGCAAGCCAAACGAAATCGGCATGGTCGAGAACATGCTCGAGTGTCCAGCGGACGTAGCCCGCATCGTCGCTGGCGAATCGAAACTCTCCCTCGTCCTTGAGAACCGAGGCCAGTGCATCGAGGTTCGCCGGCAAGATGAAGCGGCGCTTATGGTGTCTCTTTTTCGGCCACGGGTCGGGGAACAAAATGTCGACGCGGCCGATGCTGGCCGGCTCGAGCCTCTCGATCAACGCCCGCGCGTCGTCCATCAGCACCCGGATGTTGTCGAGGCCATGGCGCTCGATCTCACGCAGCAGGCTGGCGACCCCGTTGATATAAGGCTCGCAGCCGATGAAGCCGATCTCCGGGTGGTTCAGGGCCTGAGCCGCCAGGTGTTCGCCGGCGCCGAAACCGATCTCGAGCCAGACGTCCTCTGGAACGAACCCCCCGGCGAACAGGGCGCCGGGGTCAAGGGGGACGTCCGCTTCGGACGGGACATCGATGGCGAGGCGCGGCAACAGTTCGGCGAGGAGGGCCTCGCGGCCCGGTCTCAATCGCCGGCCGCGGCGCCGGCCATAGAGGATGCGCCGCCGCCCTCCCAGGCCAGGACCAGATCCGGATTTCATCACTAGCTTGTCCCGAGCAATCCACCTTTCGAGGCCGGCGCGGCGGATAACGCTTCAACCCCGGTCGGCCGGTCAACCGAAGGCGGACTTCAGATCGTCGACCAGGTCCTCACGCTCCCATGAAAACCCGCCGTCGGGGTCCGGCGCGCGGCCAAAATGGCCATACGCCGCCGTGCGCGCGTAGATCGGCTTGTTGAGTTCCAAATGCTCTCGGATGCCGCGCGGGCTCAGATCCATGACCTCCCGCAGAACACGGGCGAGCTTCTGCTCGTCGCCCTGCCCGGTGCCGCAGGTGTCGACATAAACCGACAGCGGTTTGGCGACGCCGATGGCATAAGAAATCTGAATGATGCAGCGCTCCGCAAGGCCGGCGGCGACCACGTTCTTGGCGAGATAGCGCGCGGCGTAGGCGGCCGAGCGGTCGACCTTGCTGGGGTCCTTGCCCGAAAAGGCGCCGCCGCCATGGGGCGCGGCGCCGCCGTAGGTGTCGACGATGATCTTGCGCCCGGTCAGGCCGGTATCGCTGTCCGGGCCACCGATGACGAAACGGCCCGTGGGGTTGACGTAAAATTCCTCCTCATCGCACATCCAGCCCTCGGGCAGCACGTTCTCCACATGGGGGCGGACGATCTCGCGCACTTCTTCCTGCGACAATTCGGCGTCGTGCTGGGTCGACACCACCACCGCGGCCGCGCGTACCGGCATTCCCTTCGAATACAGCAACGTGACCTGGCTCTTGGCATCGGGCCTAAGGCCGGGCTCCGCCCCGGAGTGACGGGCCTCGGCGAGAGAGCGCAGGATGGCGTGCGAATAATAGATCGGCGCCGGCATCAGCACCTTGGTCTCGCGGCAGGCATAGCCGAACATCAGCCCCTGGTCGCCGGCGCCTTCATCCTTGTTGCCCTTGGCGTCAACGCCAAGGGCGATATCCTGGGATTGTTCGTGGATATAGATTTTCACCTTCGACTTCCGCCAGTGGAACCCTTCCTGCTCGTAACCGATCTCCTTGACGCAGGACCGGGCCACCTTTTCGATGTGTTCGTGGGTGATCGAGTCGGGGCCGCGGACCTCTCCGGCCATGACGATGCGGTTCGTCGTCACCATCGTTTCGACGGCGACACGGGATTGGGGGTTCGCGGTCAGGAACATGTCGACCACGGCGTCGGAAATGCGGTCGCAAATCTTGTCCGGATGGCCCTCGGAAACGGATTCGCTGGTAAAGAGAAAATCACCCTTGAACACGGACGGAACCTCCGGCTGATCGTTCGACATTCGCAACCGGGACGCCGGTGGCGATCCCACGGTCCGCGGCGGCCATGCGGCCGATCTCGCGGCGGCGCCCGCCGGTCAAATCGGCCCCGGCCCCGGCAGGCGGGTCGACCCCGCCCCAGGGACTCCACGGTGCGCGCACTGTCGTTGGCGCGCATATGTCGCAACCTTTATGCGCTCAGTCAAGGGGATTGGGCGACCATCCCGGCCACCCTACGGTGGACGGGATAGGGACCCGGGAACACGGCCCGGGTGGATTTTCAGGAAGCTTTGCCGAGGGCCTTCAGGAGATCCAGAAAACGCTTGCGCAGCTTGGAGTCGGTGACCCGGTAATAGGCGCGGATCAATTCCACGGTCTCGCGCCTGGAAAGCGAATCCGGTTCGAGCACCGACGCCGGCGCCTCGCTGAGACCTTTGACCCGCCGCTTGCCGCCACCCGCCGCCGCCGGAGAAAGGTCCTCGAAGAAAAAGGACACCGGCACGTCCAGCGCATGGCCCAGGTTGAACAGCCGCGAAGCGCCGACGCGGTTGACGCCGCGCTCGTATTTCTGGATCTGCTGGAAGGTGAGCCCGATGGCCCTGCCGAGCTTTTCCTGGCTCATGCCAAGCAGGTTACGGCGCAAGCGCACCCTGAACCCGACATGGACGTCGATAGGGTTGGGACTACGGCGGGAAGTCTGTTTTATTACGCGTTTACGGGCAGGAGGTGATTTGGGCATTTCACGACTTCATCTGATGCTTGTTTTTATAAGGAGATTCATACACATGTATGCAGCATGGGCGAGAGTTCCGTCAACAGAAATTCCGTAAACCTAGGTTCACTTTCGGGATACGGGCGGAATCGGCCCGAACGGGCCCCAAGTGCCCTCAATCGCGCGCTCTCCGGCCGGCCGGCCGGGCCGGTAGCGAAGCGATGAATGCCAGACCGACGGCGATGGTCAACATCCCGAGCAATATCCAGTCGCCGAATCGGGCATAGGGGGTGAGCCCAACGAGCGGCAACGGCAGCGGACTGTCGAGAACCCCTTCGACGCCGAGACCAAGACGGGCGATCACCCGGCCATAAGGATCGATGACGGCCGATATGCCGGTATTGGCCGAGCGCACCAGGGCCAGGCCCTCCTCGACGGCGCGCAAGCGGGCGGCGGCGAAATGCTGATAGGGGCCGGTGCTGTCGCCGAACCAGGCGTCGTTCGTCAGGTTCAAGATCCAGCGCGGCCGATTTCGCCGATCGAGGACATTGCCGGGGAAGATCACTTCGTAACAGATCAGCAGGCTGACCGGTGGCAGGCCTGGAAGCGCGAGGGTCCTGGGCCCCGGCCCGGCCGAGAAATCCACCGCGCCGCGGGTGATCTTTTTCAACGGCAAGACGTCGCGCAAGGGCATATATTCACCGAAGGGGACGAGATGGAACTTGTCGTAAGTTCCGACGATGCGGGCGCTTCGGTCGATGGCGTGGGCGCTGTTCCACAGTTGGACCGGTTTGACGCCGGCGGGCGTGGCGCGAATCGCGCCGGTGATGACCAAACCTTTCGGCGGCACGACGGCGGCGATGGCGGCGCGCGCCCCGGCGTCGCGGGCGACGATATAGGGTACCGCGGTCTCGGGCCAGATGACATGTGTCACTTTTTCAAATCCCGGGCCTCTGGTCATCGACAGGAATTTGCGGAAGTTGGCGGCACGTTCGCTGGGGCTCCATTTGAGCCGCTGGTCGATATTGGCCTGTACCAGACGCAGCCGGACATCGGGCACCACGGACCCCTCGGACCCCGCCGCCGCCGCCGGATCCACTTTCGCCGGCGCCGAGGCCAGCCGGACCTCGCCCGCCGCCCAAAGGACGCCGAACAGCGCCGTCATGACGGCCAGGGCCGCCCAACGCCGGCCCCGCCCCGCATCCGCGTCCGCCGCCCCGCCGCCCACCCCATCGCCAAGCGTCGCCGGCGCCGCCGCCAGCGCCACGGTCAGCAGGCTCAACCCATAGGCGCCGGTCAAGGCCACGGTCTGGCTCACGGCGTCCGAGAAGACCCACGCGGTGCCGACAAGGTTCCAGGGAAAGCCCGAAAGGATATGTCCGCGCAGCCACTCCACCACGGTCCAGGCCACCGCCAGGGCAAGGACGCGCCCGGCCCCTCTGGCGCCGCCGAGCCGGACAGCCGCCGCCGCGAGGCCGGGGAAAATGGCGAGGCCGGCTGACAGGCCGGAGACCGCGAAAGGAACCAGCCAGCCAAATCTATCGGCATCGACCAGCAAGGAATTGGTGATCCAGTAGAGTCCGGTCATGAAATGGCCGAAGCCGAACCACCAGCCGGCGGCAAACGCGGCACGGGCCGGGGAGCGGGCGGAGCCGGTTCCGTCGATGAGCCAGACGAGCCCGGTGAACGCCACGCCAAGGAGGGGAACGGCAAAGAGCGGCGGCAGCGCGGCACTCGCAAGGGCGCCCAGACCCACCGCCACCAGGCAGCGCCGCCACCCCGCGAGCGCCGCCGTCCGCCGCGCCAGGTCATGCGGCGAAAAGAGACTCTGGCGCCGGGCCGGGGAACCGCCGGCGGGCGGCGGCCGAGGCCTATTGGTCTCCGGGCCGCTCACTGTCCAAGGAGTTTGTCCCGCCAAGGGGTTTGTCCGGCGGCGATGCGGTGGTCGCGGGCGCCGTCTGGGGTAAATTGCGCAAGCGCAACCTCTTGATGCGGCGCGGATCGGCGTCGATGACCTCGAATTCGAGGCCCGAGGCGTGGTGGATGACCTCGCCGCGGCCGGGCACGCGCCCGATGATGGAGAATACCAGCCCGCCCAAGCTGTCGATGTCCTCTTCGCGTTCCTCGGGCGTCAACACCGGTCCGAGCTTCTCCTCGAACTCCTCGATCTTGACGCGGGCGTCGGCGATGATCGATCCGTCCGGATGCTCGATCAAGGCCGGCGGTTCGACGTCGTGTTCGTCCTGGATCTCACCGACGATCCCCTCGACCAGATCCTCGATCGTGACCAGACCGTCTATGCCGCCATACTCGTCCACCACCAGGGCCATGTGGACGCGCGTCAGGCGCATCTGCAGCAACAGGTCCAACACCCGCATGGTGGGTGCGACGAACAATACCTTGCGGGTGATCTCGGAAATGAATCCGGGCTCGTTGCCGCCGGAACAGGCAAGCACATCCTTGATGTGGACCATGCCGATGACGTCATCGAGGGTCTCGCGATAGACCGGCAGGCGGGAATGCGCCGTGCGGCTCATCAACTCGATCAGGTCTGGAAGGGTGGTGTCGGCCTCGACGGCAACGACTTCGGCGCGCGGCACCATCTCGTCCTTGACCGTGACATTCTGCAGCGAAAGGATGTTTTCGATGAGCACGCGCTCGTCGGCGTTGATCGGGATCTCGGATTCCTCGCGCTCCTCGATCAACTCCTCGAGGGTTTCGCGGATGGAATTTTCGCCGTTTCGGCTCCGCCGGAGTTTATGAAACCAGCCGCGGGTGGCCTGTAAGATGGCCCGAACAATCGCAGCGCCGCGGCCGGCCCCGTCTTCATGGGGCAATGTGGTGCCTATTTTCATCGTCCTTCGTCAATCAGACGCCGCGCTTTCGAGCCGATAGGGATCGGGCAGGCCCAACTGCCCCAAAACCGTCGCCTCGATGCGTTCCATTCTCAGCGCATCCGTCTCGTCTTCATGATCATAGCCCAAAAGATGCAACACGCCATGCACCACGAGGTGACAGAGATGGGCCTCGATACTCTTGCGCTGGGCCAAGGCTTCCGCCACCACCGTCTCGTAGGCGATGACGACGTCGCCCAGCAGGACCGGCTTTTCGCCGTCCCCGGTCATGGCGGTTGAGGTCATGGCGGTGGAGGTCATGGCGGCGGATCGCCGGCGCGAAGACGCCGGGTTGACCGCCTCGGGGGCGGTGAAATTCCCGAAGGCAAGAACGTTGGTCGCCGCGTCCCGGCCGCGATAGGTGCAATTCAGCGCGCGCACGAAGTCATCGTCGCCCAACACCAGGCTGACCTCGAAACTGCCGCGACCGGTGAGCGCCCCGGTGAGCGCCCCGGGGAGCGCACTGTCGGCGCCGATCTCGAACGCGGCCGCCGCCGCTTTCCGGCAGAGCGCGCGCGCGCCGGGAAGGCGGGCGAGCCACCGCCGGCAAGGAACGGAAACGGAAATAGAGGCCACGCCGGTCATCCTTGCCTCTGGGCCTCTGGGTCTCCGGCCGTCGGCGGGCCGGCATTCATCACCACCCGTTATCGCCCACCTCCTTGGTCCTGGACCTTCTTGGCGCGGCGTTCGGACTTCTCATAGGCCCTGACGACCCTGGTGACGAGGGGATGGCGGGCCATGTCCACATCGGTGAAATTGACGAAGGTGACGCCATCGACCCCTTCGAGGGTCTCGATCGCATCCGCCAATCCCGACCGGGCGCCGGCGGGCAGATCGACCTGACTGGTGTCGCCGGTCACCACCATGCGGGAATTCTCGCCGAGCCGGGTCAGGCACATCTTCATCTGCACCGGCGTCGTGTTCTGCGCCTCGTCGAGAATGATGAAGGAATGGCCGAGCGTCCGGCCCCGCATGAAAGCCAGCGGCGCGACCTCGATCTCGCCGTTGCCGAGACGCTTCATCACCTGGTCGGCGGGCAGCATGTCGTAAAGCGCGTCATATAGGGGACGCAGATACGGATCGACCTTCTCGCGCAGATCGCCCGGCAAGAACCCCAATCGCTCGCCGGCCTCCACCGCCGGGCGCGAAAGGATGATCCGGTCCACTTCTCCGGCCGTCAGCAAGGAAACCGCCATCGCCACCGCGAGGTACGTCTTGCCGGTGCCGGCGGGACCGAGACCGAAGACCAGCTCGTACGCGCCCATGGCTTCGATATAGGTCGCCTGGGCCGGCGTCCTCGGTTCGATCCGTCTCTTGCGGGTGTGAATCACGACTTCGCCCGCGTCCGTCCCCATCGAAGCCCCGCCGCCGCCCTTGCCGGTGCCGTCATTTGCCGACGCCCGCCTGATCGCCCCGTCCACTTCCCCCTGATCGACGATTATGCCACGCTTCAGTCTGTCATAGAGAAGCTCGAGCGCCTCGCGCGCCACCTCCGCCGCGCCCGCCGGCCCGGTTATGGCGATGCGGTTGCCGCGGCTGACCAAGGTGATTCCCAGCTGTTGTTCGATTCGCGCCAGATATTGGTCATGCTCTCCGAACAGCAGTGGCAGCAGGGTGTTGTCATCGAACTGCAATTGGATTGGGCTCATCTCCGGGGATGGCTTGATGCGCGTCGATTTCAAGCGCGGATCCTCTGATCGGGTCCGGCAAGGGCGCCGACGCCGGCCGGCGATGCATCCCCCTGCAAGGCGCCTTTGAGGCTATTGCCGTGGGCTTCGACGATACGAACCTGGGCGATCGATCCGATCACGCCGGTGATCGCATCGGGGCCATCCGCCCGGCCGGCTCGGGCCGGCGCATCATCGCCGCCGGAGCGAGGCGGGTCGACATGGACCGCCTGCATATAAGGGCTTCGCCCGGCCAGCTGTCCCCGACGCTTGCCCGGCCGGTCGAACAGCACCTCCATCACCGCCCCGACCGACGCCGCATTGAACGCCAGTTGCCGGGCACCCAAAAGGTCCTGCAGGATCTTGAGCCGCGATGCCTTCACCGCTTCCTCGACCTGACCCTCCATGAGCGCCGCCGGCGTTCCCGGGCGCGGGCTGTACTTGAAGGCGTAGGCCTGAGAAAAACCGATATCGTCGACCAGGCGCAAGGTCGCTTCGAAATCGGCATCGGTCTCGCCGGGGAAACCAACGATGAAGTCGGTGGCAAGCGCGATATCCTCGCGCGCCTCGCGCAGCCTGTCGGCGATCCGGCGGAAATCGTCGCCGCCATAGCCCCGGTTCATCGCCGCCAGCACCTTGTCGGACCCGGACTGCACGGGAAGGTGCAGATAGGGCATCAGCTTCTCGACCTCGCCATGGGCGTCGATCAGATCCGCGTCCATGTCCTTGGGATGGGACGTGGTGTAGCGGATTCGGCGAAGACCGCCGATTTCCGCCAGTTCCCGGATGAGCCGGCCGAGGCCCCATTCGCCTCCCGGCCCGCCGGGCGCGGCGCCGTGATAGGCGTTGACATTCTGCCCCAGGAGCATGATTTCCAGCGCCCCGGATGCGACCATCCGGCGCGCCTCGTCAAGCACGTCCGCCGCCGGCCGGGAGTATTCCGCTCCCCTGGTGTAGGGCACGACACAAAAGGTGCAGAACTTGTCACAGCCTTCCTGCACCGAAAGATAGGCCGAAGGTCCCTGGGGCGCGGCCGCCTGGGGCAGGGAATCGAATTTGGGCTCGACCGGAAATTCGGTGTCCAAAACGTACCGCCGTGAACCCTTGCCATTGGCCCGCGCCGCGCGGGCCACCATTTCCGGAAGCCGGTGATAGGTCTGGGGGCCGAAAACGATATCGACGAACGGGGCGCGGCGCATGATCTCCGTCCCCTCGGCCTGGGCGACACAGCCGGCGACGGCGATGAGGAGGGAATCACCGTTCCGCTCTCTCTTCTTTTTCAGATGCTTGAGCCGGCCGAGCTCGGAATAGACTTTCTCGGCCGCCTTTTCCCGAATGTGGCAGGTGTTGAGGATGATGAAATCCGCCTCCTCCGGCGCCTCGACCGGGCGGAATCCCAAGGGCGCCAGGACGTCCGCCATACGTCGGGAGTCGTAGACGTTCATCTGACAGCCATAGGTTTTGATGAACAGCTTCTTGGCCAAACCCCAACCCTACCGGCGCCGGCAGGCCTCCCGCGACGGGCACAAAACTCCTTTGAAACCGATCACAGACGAAAACACTGGCACCGCGGCTATCTTGATCAAGTGGCACCCACCGCCAATTATCGCACATCGAATTCCCAACATATGAGGTCTTTCGCCCATTGGCACAAGACTTTAAGGGCTCCCGACGCCGGGGGCCGAACCGTCCCCATCGGCGCCAAGAGCATCGGCGAGACCGCCGGCAACCACTTGGTAGCATAAGTCGGATAGCGCCTTGCGGCTTGCCATCGACCCGACGGCGACCACCGGGTGGAACCGGACCTCCACCGTCGCCCGGCCGAGGCCAAAAACATGCCACAAATGGGGGACCAGAACGTCGTCCCCAAAATACGCATATTGGCGCCGCCACTCAGCATTCGCGGGCCGCCCCTCGGGGCCGATATAAGCGATGGATAGCGGCTGGACGGTAAGGGGCTTGCCGCCGATCTCGCCTTCGGCGACGCTGAACAGCGCGCTCTTGAACGGCAACACCTGGCAGCCGTCATTGCTGGTGCCCTCGGCGAACAGGACCAGGTTGTCTCCCTCCTCCAACCTGCATTTGACACTGTCGCGATGCCGGGCGGCGAGCCGGGCACGCCTTTCGACGAAGACCGAACGCTGCATTTTCGCCAAAATGCCGAATATCGGCCAGGACGCGACCTCGGCCTTGGCGATGAAGGAAGCGGGCAACAGCGAGCCGAGGACCGGGATGTCGAGATAGGAGCAGTGATTGCCGACGAAAAGCGTCGGGCGATCCTTGGACACGGTTCCCCGCTTGACGACAATGAGCCCGATCACGCGGCAGAAGACACGATGATAGAGCACGGGGATACGCTCGGCGAGCCTCAGCCCCAATAGAAGCGCGACGATCTGCAGTGGCGCCAACAGCACGGTCCACGCGGCCAGGAGCCCCAGCCGCGCGATGGCCCGGAGCGAAGATCTCATGGTCTTCAGGGGCCGCCTGCCTCGCGCTTGGCGCGTTCGTAATGGCGGGTATATTTCTCGGCGATCAGGTCGGTCTTGACGATGACGCAGACATCGATGGTGTTGAACTGTTCGTCGATCACGGCGCCGTCGCCGACGAAGCCGCCGAGGCGAAGATATCCCTTGATCAAGGGTGGCAGCGAAGCCGGTGTCATCAGGGGCGGCATCGACACCAGGACCTCGTGCGGGCCCATTTTGGGCGATTTCATCAGGTTCATATCGATGTAGAACTGGTCCAGGGCGCGTGGCCTCAAGGCCGGCGGCGCCAGGTGGTACTGGTAAAGATAGGACAAGGTTTCGGCATGTTCTTTCACGTCGGTCCCCGGCAAACTGCCGCAGCCGAACAACAGCTCTATGTCATAATGCGCGACATAGGCGCTGATGCCCTGCCACAACAACTGCATGGTGGGCCGGTTGCGGTACGCCGCGTCGACGCAGGACCGCCCCAACTCCAGGATCTCGCCGGGATAGGCGACCAGCTTGCTGATGTCATATTCGCCGGCGGTATAGAACCCGCCCTTGCGCACCGCCGCCTCGCGGCGGATCAACCGGTAAGTGCCGACCACGTCACCAAGCCCGTCGCCCCGTTCATGATCGATCACCAGCAAATGATCGCAAAATGAATCGAAGGCGTCGAAGTCGCGGCACGACACCGCGATTTCGGCGCTCGGCGTCGCCGACATCTCTTGGTAAAATACCCGATAGCGCAGCGCTTGCGCCGCATCGACATCGGCCTCGGTCTCGGCCAGCCGAACCTCCAAATTTCGGGAGCGGATGCTGACAGGCCGACACTCGCTACAACTTATCGCTTCCATGACCCACGTCCGCCGCCGCGCCTCCTCCTTTCACCAGCCGGGCTTATGCCTGTCTTCCCCTTTTTCGCCGGCCTTTTATCGGGACGCCCCGGCCCTTTATCGAAACGCCTCGGCCCTTTATCGGGCCGCCCCGGCCCTTTATCGGAACGCCGAATAGTTCCAGGCGGTGATCGACAAGATCATAGCCGAGGCGCTTGGCGACCTCGCGCTGCAGCGCCTCGATCTTCTCGCTGTTGAATTCGACGACCTTTCCGGTCTCCAGATCTATGAGGTGGTCGTGATGTCCCACCGGCATTTTCTCATAGCGGGCCCGGCCGTCCCCGAAATCATGACGTTCCAGGATGTTCGCCGCCTCGAACAGCCGCACCGTGCGGTAAACCGTAGCGATGCTGATCCTCGGATCGAGCGCCGAAGCACGGCGATACACATCCTCGACATTGGGATGATCCGACGCTTCCGACAACACCTGGGCAATGACCCGGCGCTGGCCGGTCATTTTCATGCCCTTCTGGAGACAAAGCTTTTCTAGCGCTGACATCACGTCGCCAGACCCCTTGGCCTTAACGATGCCCGCCAAGACCGGTTACCGGGAAACAGTATAAAACAATTGGCGCCGCAAACCTATTGCCTTGCGGACTTGGCGATCCCGGAAAATCGGGGACCGGTGCCGAATTTGGCGCCCAAAGGAGAGAGTATCCTAATCGGCCTGCGGCCGTCTCCGGGGCTTGGTGCCAAGACCGATCTTTTTCGCCAGGGAGCTACGCTGCTTGGCATAGTTGGGGGCAACCATGGGATAGTCGGGCGGCAGCCTCCACCGTTCGCGATACTCCTCGGGGGTCATGTTATAGGCGGTCTTGATATGGCGCTTGAGCATCTTGAGCTTCCGCCCGTCCTCGAGACACACGATAAAATCGGGTGTTATCGAACGCTTGACGGGAACGGCCGGCTGGGGCCGCTCAATGGCGGCTGATTGCGCCTTGCCGATGTTCGCCAGAGTGGCATAGACTTGTTGGATCAGCTGCGCCATATCGCTCACGTTGACCGTATTGTTGGCCACATGGGAGCAGACGATCTCGGTCGTCAGAGCCAGAAGTTCGTTGGAATCCGTATTGTCAGCCATAAAATCTGTTCTCCCCGTTCTCCCTGTTCGTATACTAGATGAAATATAAATTGATTCAATTCTTTTGGCAATAATTATTTCTCTAGACCAAAGCTAGGGCGCACAAGTGACGGATGTAATGGACAGATATCTTGACATAACACAAGAAGTATGTCCGCTCACATTTGTTAAAACCAAGTTGATGATCGAGCGGCTGTCACCGGGACAAACTGCGGAGATACGGCTGAAAGGCGCGGAACCCCTCGAAAACGTGCCGCGCTCGGTGCGCGAACACGGCCACGAGGTGCTGTCATTGGAGCCCGAAGACGGCGCCACCGGGGTCTATCGGCTGCGAATCCGTAAATCTTAACGCCGGGCATCGACCAAGGATGATCGCCGGTCCCTCGTCTACGGCCTTCCGGGCGCCGATCCCCTAACCCGATCCCCTCTCGAACCCGCCAATCCCGACATTTCCGGAGTCACCGCCCGGCGCCGCCATTCTCCGCCATTTTGGCGTCGGGGGGGCGCAAATAAAGCGGGCGCGGGACGGCATCGACGGGTGCGGTGGCCGTTCGCTCCGCCGCCAGGGCCGCTATATGGGCGGCGTCGGGCGCGCCCGAGCCCGAAGCGAAACGGATGCGGTCCATATCGGCCGCCGCCAGCGCCGGGCGCAACTGGGCCGCGCCGTCGCCGGCAACCAGGAGCGGGCCCGCGGGCAGCGCCTTTGCCAGCACCTCGGGCATCACCGCCGCCGGCGGCCCCAGGACGGCAAGATCGGGGCCGAAGCATTGGGCGTAGATATCCGTGCGTTTTGCGTCGATCGCCACCACCAGGCCACGACCGGCGCGCTCGGCGGCGCCAACGCCCTCGGCCACGGCTTCGAAGGTGGTGACGCCGATAACGGGAAGGGCGCCGGCGAGCGCCATGCCGCGGGCCGCGGCAAGGCCGACGCGAACGCCGGTAAAAGAGCCGGGACCGACGGTGACGGCGATAAAATCGATTTCCGCGAAGCTCAGGCCGGCCTCCTTCAAGACCTCCACGACCATCGGGATGAGCGCTTCGGCCTGTCCCCGCTCCATGGCCGCGAAGCGGCGCGCCGGAATCTCGCCATCTCGCCAGATCGCGGCGGAACACGCCGAGGTCGCCGAATCGAAGGCGAGAATCTTCATGCCCCGGCCCGGCCGAAGGCCGCCGTCGGTCCGGACACAAAATGCCGGGTGCCCTCTTGCGTGCTACAATTGACGCGGCCAACGATAGCCACGACGAAAGGGACTTCCCGCCCATGGACCTGGTCGAGATCGCCGCTGCCCAGTTCGATGTCGAGTTCGAGATCGCCTACGCCACCGCCAACAACCTGACGGGCGAACCGATCTACCGCCGGGCGGCCTGCTATCTCCACGCGGACGCGGCGGAACTCCTGGACCGCGCCATCGCGCTTGCCGCCGAGCTTGGCCTGCGCCTCAAGATCTTCGACGCCTTCCGGCCGGTGGAGGCCCAGTGGGTGTTGTGGAATCATACTCCCGACCCCGAGTTCCTTGCCGATCCGCGCAAGGGTTCCCCCCATTCGCGCGGTGTCGCTATCGATCTTACCCTCATCGACGGCCCCGGCGCGCCGCTCGAGATGGGCACCGAATTCGACGCCTTCACGCCCGACGCCCATCATGGCGTGACCGGCGTTTCGGTCAAGGCGCAAGGCAACCGGTATTTGTTGCTGGGGCTGATGATGGCGGCGGGCTGGGATTTCTACCGCAATGAGTGGTGGCATTACCAAATGTTCGATGCCCGGCGTTACCCGCTGATCGGCGACAAGGAGTTGCCCGCCCCCATGATGTAATACCAGCGAGCCGATGAAGACCTTCATCGGCTCGCTGGCAAGCGCGAACGCGCGCCCGCGGCGAAGCGAGGAAAGCCAAGCGGGCGGACGCCCGCGCCCGGCGCCTGAGGGAACAAGAGGCAAGGCCGCCAATCCGTCGGTCTCAAAACCCTTGTGTCCCGGTATCAACACCGCATAATCGTCCGGGATTTCGATGCCCGGGAAGATTTCGCCGGTGATGGGAGCCAAGGCCCGCATTGCTCTGCTGTTCGCCCTGGGGATGGCGGTAGCGGCGTTCGTTCCGCCGCCCCCGGCCGAAGCGGCCAACTCGGCGGTGGTGTTCATGTATCACCGTTTCGGCGAGACCTCCTCGCCTTCCAGCAATATCCGCATCGATCAGTTCGAGGCCCATCTGAAGGAGTTGACGGAAGGCGGCTACCAGGTGCTGGCGTTGCCACGCATCCTCTCCGCCCTCAAGCGGGGCGAGGCGCTACCCGACAAGACCATCGCGCTGACGATCGATGACGCGTACCTTTCGGTTTACACGGTTGCCTGGCCACGCCTGAAAGCTGCCCGCTTCCCCTTCACCCTGTTCGTCGCCACCAATCCCATCGACGCCAATCTCAGGAACTACATGAATTGGGATCAGATCCGGGAGCTGGCGAAGGCCGGCGTCACCATCGGCAGCCAGACCGCGCGTCACCTTCATATGGTCGATTCTTCCCCCCGCCGTAACGCCGCCGATCTCAAGAAATCCAACGCCCGCTTCGCCGCCGAATTGGGTGAGAAGCCGAAACTTTTCGCTTACCCCTACGGCGAGGCGAGCCTGGCCGTGCAGACGCTGGTGATCGCCGAGGGGTTCGTGGCGGCCTTCGGTCAGCACTCGGGCGTGGTACACGCCAAGGCCGATTTTTCCTATCTGTCGCGCTTCGCCCTGAACGAAGCCTATGGCAATATCGACCGCTTCCGGTTGGCGGCCAATGCGTTGCCCCTGCCGGTATCGGAGATTACGCCCAGGGATCCCTTGCTGACGGACAACCCGCCGGCTTTCGGCTTCACCGTCGATCCCAGCCTGAAGCAAATTCACCGGCTGGCCTGCTTTCAGAGCGGCCAGGGCAGGCTGCGCGTCGAACGGCTCGGCCAACGGGTCGAGGTGCGCCCGAAACTGGCCTTCCGGCCGGGACGGACGCGGATCAACTGTACGATGCCGGGTCCGGGCAATCGGTGGCGCTGGTTCGGAATGCAGTTCTACGTCAGGAAACCTTGATACCAAAGGTCCTTTGGTATTAAGCCCCCGGGTCAAGGGTGCCTAGGCGCGCCTGGTCGAACTGATCCAGTTCGTTGGCGCGGATGATGATCTTGATCGTGCGCACGTAATCGGCGCCCCGCTCCGAATAGCGCAACATGGTCCCGGCCAGCGTCAGGCCATCGATCATGGTCTCCTCGCCGTGTTGTGCGCGGAGCGCCGCGCGCACCTTGCGGAACTGCCGATAGGCGGGATGGATGTTGAGATTGCGGGCATAGGAATGCACCCCGTCAAGCAGCCGCCCGAAGGACTTGATCTTGTGCCGCTCGCCGTCGGGCCGCTCCGCCGGAACCAGGCCGGACGTTTGGTGAAAGGTGCGCTGGCCGAACAGCGCCTTTCCCTTCTGGGCGAAGCGCGACGTCCCCCAGCCACTCTCTTCCGCCGCCTGCGCCAGTGCCAGGGACGGCGGGATGACGTCGACCCGGCGCAAAAGCTCATCGGCACCGGCGCTCTTGACCTCGTAGAGGTCCGCCATGTCTTCGATCCATAACCGCTCCCCGGTCGACAGTTCCTGGTCCGCGCGGATACGTTTTTGAAGGTCGAGCAATCGCTGACGCTGCTCAACGATCTCCTCGTTCACGTGCAGGATCAACGGCAGCATGCTCTTGAAGAAGACGGTCTTGCGGTGTTCGACCGAATCCAGCATGAGCATGTCCGCCGGCATGACGGTGACGAACACCCGGGGCACCGGCCGCGCGCCCTGACGGATCGCCTCGAGACGGTAGCCGATCCTGCGGAAGATCGCCGAAAGCTTCGCCGCGCTCTCGGGCACCAGCACGACATCGGTGGGTTTGGAAACGGACGGCGCGTCGGCGTCTAAATCCACCGCCGCCTCCTCGATCCCCCACCAGGCGGGGACGGGTTTTTCAGGCCTGGGTGACTCGAAGACCATGCCCAAGGCGACGGCCGCGATGAGACCGGCGACGGTAACGAACCTGGGATCGACCGAGAATTCGGGCGCCAAGGACCGCCAGACCGGAAGACGACGCCTCATATCGCGCCGAATCCGGCCAACCGCGGCTTTGAATCGTGGCCCTTGGGCAACCGGACGACGCAAACCGTCCCAACGTCGTTTGACCGCCGCCACGAATCGCCGCCCCTTGACGACGGAACGGTGCAAATCGCTCCACGCCCGTCTTATCGCCGACGCCAATCGCGGCCCTTTGGAAAGGGATCGCCGCAAGGCGTCCCAACGCCGTGTGATTCGGAACAAGACAGTCTCCCCGATCATCTTTTATACGCGTCCCTTCCGGCGCCAACGCCGGAGGTGAAGGCTTAAAGCCGATTACGCGTACTTGTTTCGCTGTGCGCGCTTGGCCGCGTCGGTGACACTCCATTCACCAGGCTCAAGGCCCATCACGTCTTGGTCCTTGAAGATCGCCAAAATTTCATGGCTGGTGATATCTCTGGACTGAAGCAAGCTGACGAACTCCCGGCAATATTTTAAATTCCCCTTTGGACCACCAGAAAAAAATGGTCCGAAGCGCCGCCAAAATCAAGCAAATTTGTCCACGAGATCAATATGTTAACAACGATACAGCGGGATTTCGGCTGTATCTGCAGTGCCTTGCGGCCGATTGGCGAGTCCCGGCGGCAAGAAGCGCTGCCAACGCACGAAGAAACAATATTACAATGACTGAAATTGAATTGAAAGAAACTTCCCCTTGGCGCGGGGTCCGCTTCACCCGCCGACAGACTCCGGCCTGGCGGCGGCGCCAAGATCAGGTCAGGCTTTCGAGCTGCTCGTCGGTCAGGTACCCGGGCACGATCGTCAGCGGAATCCTGAGGTCGGACGTCATCTTCCCGGTCAGGGAGGATATCAGCGGTCCCGGCCCTTCCTTGCCCGTCGCGGCGCCGAGGACGAGGACGGAAATGCTTTGGTCCTCTTCGATCAATTTGAGCAGCTCATCGTGCAGTTTGCCCTCGCGGAGATAAAACACCGGCGTCTTGCCGGACCACTCCTGGACCTCGGCCGAATATTTCTGCAGCACGGCTTCCGCCTCCTGGCGGCCCTCCTCGCGCATCAGATCCTCGACCGCCATCCAATGTTGGAAATCCGCCGGTTCGACCACATAGAGCAGGGCGACCCGGCCACCCGTTTTCTTGGCGCGCAAGGACGCGAAGCGCAGCGCGACGTGAAGCTCCTCGCTGTTATCCACGACCACGAGGAAGGTGCGTTCCTGGGGTTCGGAGGACGGTTTGCTCATGCTCTTAAGCCTTGCGGAAGACGAAGCCCGCCAGCCACCCCGCGGCAAGGGCGATGGCGACCGCCATGATGCCATAAAGCACCGAATTCCGGTGGGCAAATTCGTACACCTCGGCGCCGAGGCCGGCCTTGCTGACGACCAGGGGCGTCGTCTGGGCACCGACCACGGCGCCCTTGCGGATGAGGTAGACCTCGACCTTGTAAATGCCGGTGGGCACGTTGGCCGGGAAAAAAATCTTGGTGCGGAACAGGCGCGGGCCGAGGAATCTGACCTGGCGGGTCTTCTTGCCGTAAAGCCGGTCGAGCTCCTTGTTGCGCACCAGCGCCGCCCAGAATCGGCGCACCTCCTTGGGATCGGCGCCCTCTTCGGCCTTTACGCGCAGATATCCGGAGCCGATCTCATGGCGGATCCTGAGCGCTTCGGGCACGATCTCGGCGATGGCCCGGTTGGCGGCCACCGCGTAGAAAGCGGGCACCCCATCGAAAGCCATCTCGGCGTCGTTGACCCAGATGCCGCCGATGCGGTTCTTGCGCCGCACCAATTCGCGCCGGGCGGGACCGCGCACGACGACGACCACGTCGCCTTCGCCGTCGGTGGCGCCGAACAGCAAGACCTCGGTGCCGACGAAGCCGGTGGTGATCGACACCCGGTGTTCCGAAAGATCGGCGATCAGCGCCTGCGCCTTGGCTTGGGAAGGCCCAAGGCCATGTAGCGCCAGGCCCAACGCCGCCACGATAAGCGAACCCCGTGTCCTCATGGCGTCACCTGGGGGCCGAGGGAATAAATGTCGTCCGGCATGGCGACGAGATCGAAGATCAGTTTGCCGCACACCAAAAGGACCAACAGGGCCAACAATGCCCGCAGATATTCCGCCGGCAGCTTGCCGGTGTGACGGCTCCCCAGCTGGGCGCCGATGACCCCGCCGGTCAACAGCATGACCGCCAGCACCACGTCCACGGTTTGGTTGTTGATCGCTTGCAGGAAGGTGATGTTGGCGGTCACGAAGACGATCTGGAACAGGGACGTGCCGACGACCACCGCCGTCGGCATGCCGAGAAGATAGATCATCGCCGGCACCATGACGAAACCGCCGCCCACCCCCATGATGGCGGCAAGGATGCCAACGAAGAGCCCCACGCCTAGCGGCAGAAGGGCGCTGATATAGAGTTTGGACTTGCGAAAGCGCAGCTTGAACGGCAGTCCGTGCAGCCAGGTATGCTGGTGCAGCTTGCGCCCGGCGCCCGAGGTCCGGCGGCGGCGGAGGATGGTGCGCCCCGCTTCCCCCAGCATCAAGGATCCGATGATGCCGAGGAACACTACATAGGCCAGCGCGATGACAAGATCGAGCTGCCCCAGCTCGCGCAACAGCGAATACAGCCAGACACCGAAGGTCGAGCCAAGCAAGCCCCCCGCCAGAAGCACCCCGCCCATCTTGAAATCGACGTTGGCGCGTCGCCAGTGGGCCAGCACGCCGGAGACCGAAGCGGCGACGATCTGATTGGCCTCGGTCGCCACCGCCACCGCCGGCGGTACGCCGATGAAGATCAGAAGGGGTGTCATGAGGAAACCGCCGCCGACGCCGAACAGGCCCGAGAGGTAACCGATACCTCCGCCTAATCCCAGCAACCAGAACACATTTACCGACATTTCCGCTATCGGCAAATAAATCTGCATCGGACCAACTGTTTCTGAAAGAAACGCAATTGAAAATGGATGAGTAAATTTGCGGTCTTTCTTTTGCGCCCGGCGACGCAAGAGCGCAAGAAAAAATCGCAATGTTTTCAAAATAAAGCGCCGCCCAGCGGCGAATTCGGGCGGCCGAAGGCGCGCTTCGCGAACGGCGGCGACAGCGGCGGGTCTCGACCCGCTCACGCATAATCAGGCGTCGAGCAGTCCGATGATGTCGTGAATCTCCCCGAGGTGGCGCCGGGCGATCTCGTTGGCGCGCTCGGCGCCTCGATGGAGGACGCCATCGACGTAAGCCGGGTCTTTGGCGATGCGCTTCATCTTTTCGCCGATCGGCCCCAGTACGGAGACCGCCAAATCGGCGAGTTCGGCCTTGAAGCCCGAGAACATCGCGCCTTCGAACCGGGCCAGCGCGTCCTCGACGCCGATGCCGGCAAGCGCCGCGTAAATGCCGATGAGGTTGGCCGCCTCCGGCCGGCCCTCCAATCCCTCGGCGGTGCCGGGCAAGGGATCGGGGTCGGTGCGCGCCTTGCGGATCTTGGTCCGGATGGTATCGGCATCGTCGTTCATGTTGATGCGCGAATAATCCGAGGGGTCGGATTTGCTCATCTTCGCGGTGCCGTCGCGCAGGCTCATGACCCGGGCCGCGGAGCCGAATATCTGGGGCTCGGGCAGGGAGAAGTAATCGACGCCGAACTGGCGGTTGAAGGCGCCGGCAAGGTCGCGGCAGAATTCCAGATGTTGCTTCTGGTCCTCGCCCACCGGCACGTGGGAGGCCTTATAGAGCAGGATGTCCGACGCCATCAGCACCGGATAGGCGTAAAGCCCGAGGCCCGCCATGTCGCGCTTCTTCCCCGCCTTCTCCTTGAACTGGGTCATCCGGTTGAGCCAGCCGAGCGGCGTCAGGCAGGCGAAGAGCCAGGCGAGCTCGCTGTGCCCAGGCACGGCGCTCTGGTTGAAGATGACGCAGCGCTCGGCATCGATGCCGGCGGCGAGATAGGCGGCGGTGACTTCGCGGGTGTGGGCGCGAAGCTCTTCGGGATCCTGGGGCAGGGTGAGGGCGTGGAGATCGACGATGCAGAAGATGCACTCGAAGCTCTCCTGCAGCGTCACCCAGTTGCGGATGGCGCCGAGGTAATTCCCCAGGTGCAGGTTCCCCGTCGGCTGGACGCCCGAGAAGATGCGTTTCATGAAGCCAAGCTCCTGCCTAGAGCGGTTCTTGGTGGGCCGGTTGGCGCCGCGGCGGTGTTATGGCCTCATCCCCCATGGCGGTCAAGTCCGGCCCATGATGGTCTTGAGCTCCTTGAGATCCGCCGCCCCGCTGAGCTGCGCGCACGCCCCGTAGACGATGATGCCGCCGCCGATCAACACCACCATTGCCCCGATGCGCGGAACCTCGGCGCCGCCAAGCGGGCCGGCCAGAGCCATGGCGCCGAGCACCAGACAGACGGTCATGATGACCGCGGACAGAGCGATTTTCGGAAGGCGCGACCTCAGCCGGTCATCGATGACGAGATGGCCGCGCTTCTTAAGTCCCCGGGCGAGAAGGGCGGCGTTGATCCAGGCGGCGATGGCCGTCGCCACGGCGATGCCGACATGGGCGAACGGCCCCATGAGCACCAGGTTGAGGACCAGATTCACGGCGACGCAAAGCGACGCGATCTTCACCGGCGTGACCGTGTCCTCGCGGGCGAAATAACCCGGCGTCAAAACCTTGACCAGCACATAGGCCGGCAAGCCGGCGGCATAGGCCGCCAGCGCCATCGACGCCGCCCCGACCTCCACCGCGCCGAAGGCGCCGCGACCAAACAGGACCAGGATCACCGGGCCCGAGATCACCATCAGCGCCGCCGCCGCCGGGACGGTGAGCAAAAGGGCGAATTCGAGCGCCCGGTTCTGACTGTCCAACGCCGCCGCCGCTTCCTCGTTCCGGATCTGGCGAGAGAGCAGCGGCAACAGCGCCGTGCCGACGCCGACGCCGATGACGCCGACGGGCAACTGGTTCACGCGGTCGGCGAAATAGAGGTACGAAATTGCGCCCGAGGGCAGGAAGGAGGCGATCAGCACGTCGATCAGCAGGTTTATTTGCACCACGCCGGCGCCAATGGCGCCCGGCAACATGAGCTTCAACAGCCGGCGCACCTTCGGCGTCAGCCGGGGGAGGCGCAATTTGAGCCCCATTCCGACGCCGTGCAAAACCAGATAGAGCCATAGGAACTGGGCGATTCCGGCCGCCGCGACGCCCCAGGCCAGGGCATGGCCGGGGGTGTCGGTGAAGCGGGCGAGCCCGATCAGGGCGGCGATGAGAGAGACGTTGAGGATGATCGGCGTCGCCGCGGCGGCGGCGAAGCGGTCGAGGGAATTCAGCACCCCGCCCATGAGCGAGACCAGGGAAATGAACAGGAGGTAGGGGAAGGTGATGCGGGTGAGCGTGATCGCCAGTTGGAACTTCTCCGGATCGGCGGCGAAACCGGGCGCGATCGCGTACATCGCCCAGGGCATGGCGATCTCGAAGGCGGCGACGAGAAATAGAAGCGCGCATAAAAGGACGGCGAAGGTCCCCTCGGCGAACGCCTTCGCCTGCTCCCGCCCGCCGGTCGTAAGCAGGCCGGAAAACAGCGGCACGAAGGCGGCGTTGAAGGCGCCTTCGGCGAACAACCGGCGGAAAAAATTGGGATATTTGAAGGCGACGAAGAAGGCGTCGGCCACCGCGCTGGCGCCGAGGATGTTGGCGATCAGGATATCGCGCGCGAAGCCGAGCACGCGGCTGATCATGGTGTAGCCGCCGACGGTGGTGATCGAACGCAAAAGCGCCATGGGGGGTGATGTAAAGGATTTCCGGGCGTTAGGAAAGCGCCGGACGGTCCGGGTCGGAGTGCGGGTCGGAGTGCGGCGCGGGTATTATTCGGCGGCGGCGCTCGGTTCCTTGGCTTTGTGCCGGGTCCCACGTCCCCTGACGGGGCGGCGAGGCGCCTTCCCTTCGGCCTTTTGCGGCGCGTCCGGGTCCTTCGCCGCCTCGATCAGCCGTTTCTTGATCTCCTCGAGCTTGCCTTCGTGGGCAATCTTGAGGCCGAACAGGTCCTTGACGTAGAAAACGTCGACCGCGTTGGCGCCGAAGGTCGAGATCTTGGCCGACGCGATCTGCAGATTGAGGTCCGTCAGCGCCCGCGTCACGTCATAGAGGAACCCCGACCGGTCCTTGCCGTTCACTTCGATCACGGTATGGGTGGCGGAGGCATCGTTGTCGATCATCACCCTGGGCGCCACGTGGAAGGTCCTGGCGCCCCTCGATTGGGTCCGCTGCGCGGCCAATTCCTGGCCGAGGCGGAGACGCCCCGCCAGCACCTTTTCGATACGTTTGGTCAAACGCGCCAGCCTATCGGTCCGCTTGAACGCCCCGCCACTGGCGTCCTGGATCGAGAATGTGTCGATGGCCATGCCATTGGCCAGCGTAAAGATCTTGGCGTCGACGATGTTGGCGCCGGAAACCGCCATCGCCCCGGCGATCTGCCTGAACAGGCCGGCGTGATCGGCGGTATAGATGGTCACCTCGGTGACGGCCCTGGGATCGTCCACCCTGGTGTCGATGGTCAGCGGCGCGCCGGTCCTTTCCGCTTCCCGGATGAGCCGCGCCTGACGGGCATGGGTCTGGGTATCGAAAGCCAGCCAGTAGGAGGGGTAGCCGCGGGCGAAATGTTCTTCGATCTCGGCCGCGTTCCAATCGGTGAGTTCCCCCTTGAGCGCCTGGCGCGCCGCCTCGGTCCGTTTCTCGCGGCCTTCGGCCATCAGCCCGCCCGACATGAGATCGTCGGAGAGGAAATAAAGGTCCCGCAAAAGCGCCCCTTTCCAGCCGTTCCAGACATTGGGGCCGACGGCGCGGATATCGGCCACGGTCAAGCAGAGGAGCAGGCGCAGGCGCTCGGGCGATTGCACGGCGGCGACGAAATCCCTCACCGTCTGGGGATCGTCGATATCTCGCTTGAAGGCGATTTCGCTCATCAGCAGATGATGGCGCACGAGCCAGGAGGCGGTCTCGGTTTCCTCATCCGTCAGCCGCAGCCGGGGACCGAGCTTGAGCGCGATCTCCGAGCCGATTTCCGAATGAGACCCGCCCCTGCCCTTGGCGATGTCGTGAAGCAGCAGCGCCAGATAGAGCGCCCGGCGCGATTTGACCGTTTGCATGACCTCGCTGGCGAACGGCACCTCGTCGTCGAGGAGCCCCAGTTCGATCCGGTGGAGGATGCCGAGGGCGAAGATGGTGTGTTCGTCGACGGTATAGACGTGATACATGTCGTGCTGCATCTGGGCGACGACGCGGCCGAAATCGGGAATGAAACGGCCGAACACACCGGATTCGTTCATGCGCCTGAGCATGAATTCGGGGTCGTCGGGCGCCGCCAGGATTTCCATGAACAACCGGTTGGCCTCGGCGTCGTTCCTGAGATCGTCGTCGATCAGCTTGAGATTGCGTGTGATCAGGCGCAGCGCCTGGGGGTGGATGTCGAACTGATGGCGCTGGGCGACGTGGAACAGCCGTATGAGGTTGACCGGGTCATCGGCGAAGGCGGTGTCGCTTTCCACCGTGACCCTGTTCCCGCGCACCCGGAACCCTTCGACGTTGCGTTTGCTCAACCCAAGCCTTGGCAGGGAGAAAAGGGGTTTGCGCTTGTGCTGTTCCTCCAGCGCGGCGCAAAAGATGCGGGTCAAGTCCCCCACTTCCTTGGCGTAAAGGAAGTAGTGTTTCATGAAGCGCTCGACCGCGCGGGCGCCGACGTGATCCGTATAGCCCATGAGGCGGCCGAGTTCTTCCTGCAGATCGAAGGTGAGGCGGTCCTCGGCGCGCCCGGCGATATAGTGAAGGTGGCAGCGCACCGTCGACAGGAAGTCCTCGGCCTTGGCGAAGCGGGCGGCCTCCTTGGCCGACAGCACGCCGAGCTTGACCATCTCGCCGACCTCGTCCACCCGGTAGAGATATTTGGCGATCCAGAACAAAGTGTGCAGGTCGCGCAAGCCCCCCTTGCCTTCCTTGACGTTGGGCTCGAGCACATAGCGTGAATCGCCCATGCGCAGGTGGCGGGCGTCGCGTTCGGCAAGCTTCTCCTCGACGAAAGTCACCTCCGTGCCGGTCATCACCTCCTTGATGAAACGCCGGCGAAGCGTGGTGAAAAGCTCCTCATGGCCGCAGACATGGCGCGATTCGAGCACCGACGTGCGGATCGTCAGATCGCCCTTGGCAAGGCGGATGCATTCATCGATGGAGCGCGTGGCGTGGCCCACCTTGAGCCCCAGATCCCACAGCATATAGAGCATGTATTCGACCACCTGCTCGGTGTGGGGGATCTTCTTGTAGGACGACAGGAACAGGAGATCGATGTCCGAATGGGGCGCCAGCTCGCCACGGCCATAGCCGCCGACGGCGATGACGGCGAGCAGCTCGCCCGCCGTCGGATTGGCCAGCGGATAGATCCGCTTGGTGGTGAAGTCGTAGAGCACCTGGATAAGCCGATCGATGAGGTATCGGTTCGAGGCGTTGGTCTCCGCCCCGGTGGCGCCGTCGTAGAACCGCTCCGACACCTCCTCGCGGCCATCGTCCAGCGCCCCTTTCAACAGGCCCAGCACCTTGGCGCGAATTTGCTCGGGCGTGCGGTCCGCCTCGGCGGCCTTACGGATCTTGGCGCCGAGCGACTGGCGGTTGATGATGGCGCGTTTGTCGTGGACGACTTTCATGGTCTTTCAGATGCTCACTCGGTCGGGCAGATGCTGCCCCGGCCGGGAGGTTGCGATTCCTTTTATAACATGGGGCAACGACTATGGCACACCGCCGCCATCTTCGCGCGAAACGGTTAGTCGGCCCTTAAAGCCCGGGAAAATACCCCGGGAAAATACCCGGTCCCGGCCTTTCGCCGGCGCCTTATCCGATCACCACTTGTACTTCTCCATGAACAATGGGAAGGCGCTCAAGGGATGGGGCGGGGTCACCGGTTGGGTCGGATGGAGATAGCTGCCGTCAAGCTCGTCCAGGCTGGCGACCCCGAGCAGCATCATACAGACGCGGATTTCCTCGTGAATGATCTCGATCGCGCGCGCCAGACCGGCCTCGCCGCCCGCCGCCAAGGCCCAGCCCTGTAGCTTGCCGATGCCGACGGCCGAGGCGCCGAGCGCGATGGCCTTGAGCACGTCGGAGCCGCGCACGAACCCGCCATCGACGAAAACCTCGGCCTTGCCGCCGACGGCCTCGACGATCTCGGGCAGGACCTGGATGGAGCCGAGGCCGTGATCGAGTTGGCGTCCGCCGTGATTGGAGACATAGATGACGTCGGCGCCGTGCTCGAGCGCGAGCTTGGCGTCCTCAACGGTGGCGATGCCCTTGACGATGATCGGAAGCTGGGTGCGGTCCTTTATCCTGGCGATCAGGTCCCAGGTGAGTTTGGCCTGGTGACGCCTCTCCCTCAAGGGGTCGATGCCGCCGAGCGCCGCCCATTTGCCGGGCTCGCGCTTGACCAGACGGTTGACGAGATCGCGCTCACGGCGGCTGTAACTGGCGGTGTCGACGGTGATGGTGACGGCCTTGTAATCCGCCGCCTTGACCCGGTCCATGATGCCGTCGACCCAGTCCATGTCGCCGCGCACGTAAAGCTGGAAAACGAGGTAGCCATCGGAGCCCTCGGCGGTCGGCTCGATGCCCGGCATGGAGACCGTGCTGATCATGCTCATGACATCGCTCGTCGCCGCCGCCTTGGCGACGCTCAGCGCGCCGCCGGGATCGAGGAGAGTGAGCGACCCTATGGGCGCCATGAAGACGGGAATGGAGAACTTTTGGCCGAGATATTCCCCCGAGGCATCGGCCTGGCTTACATCGCGAAACACCCTGGGCCTGAAGGCGATGCTGTCGAGGGCGGCGCGGTTGCGCTTGAGGGTGGTTTCCGAATCGCTGCCCCCCGTCAGATAGTCCCAGTTTGTCGGCGAAAGCTTCCGTTTCGCCTCCAGGACGATGTCCTGCAAGGTCGCGAATTCGGCCACGGTACGATCTCCTCCCTGAAAAGACTGAAGGTTAATTGTCGTTATGACCGGGCCAGTTAGCCCGCGCCGGGCGGCGATGTCCAGTCCGATTTGCCGGCTCTTTACCAAGGCCGGACATCGACGCCCACATCGCCGGGCCGGGGGCGGACGGGCAAAACCGTTGACTCGTTTCGGCCGAGGAACATACTAAACCGACAGGACTTCCGACCGGCGGGGCTCTCTCACTGAAGGCTGGCCGGCGCGACTGGAAATCCACTCCGGGACGGTTACCGTCAGGCGTAAACCATGGTATCTCCCGCCCGTATCGGCCTGATCATTCCGTCGGCCGACCAGCTGACGGAAACCCAGTTTCACCGTTACTGCCCGGACGGCGTGACCATCCATGTCACGCGCCTTCGCCTGCCGGAACGCCGGCGCCTGACGATGGCCGAGATCGACGACGCCATCGCCGAGGCGGCCGTCGCCCTGGCCGACGCCAGACCGGGCGTGATCGTCTTCCACTACCCGGCGAGCACGCTTGGCGATGCGGCCAAAAGCGAACCCCGTTACCTCGACGTCATCGAGGAAGCGACCGATTTGCCCGCCGTCTCCACCGGTCGGGCGATCATCGAGGCGCTCGACAGCCTCGGCGTCGACAAGCTCGTGCTCATCACGCCCTATGACGAGGCCGCCGGCCAGACCGAATCCCGCTACCTCGAGGAAGCGGGATTCGAAGTGATCCATGAATTGGGGCTCGGGCTCACCGGCGTCGACGAATACATCATGGTCCCGGCCCAGCGCTGGCAGCAGATCGCGATTTCCAATGCCCGCGATGACGCCGACGGCTATCTATTGAGCTGCACCAACACCAACATGATCGCCGTGATCGAGGCTTGCGAAAGCCATCTCGGCAAGCCGGTCATCACCAGCAACCAGGCCGTCCTGTGGGCCTGCCTGAAGAGACTCCGCACCCCTCACGCCATCGTCGGTCTCGGCCGGCTGTTCGATCCGGTCTGATTAGGTCATGTACTCATTAATTCGGAAAATAACTATAAATCAATGGGTTAAAACGAATCTGGAGCCATGCCAGTTTCGCGAAAACATGCTAAGTTTCAATACCTTAGCCATTTTATGAGTCCACGACCTAGAGGGATATCCGGCCCTGGCCCGCCGTCACTCCTTCATCAAATCCTTGAGGCGGTAGATCAACTCGAGCGCACCCTTGGGCGAAAGCGCATCGGGGTTGATCTCGCCAAGCGCGTCGGCGACGGGATCGGGGACCGGCGCGGCCCCCTCGCCGGCGGCGGCGAACAGGGGCAGATCGTCGGCCAACCGGGCGACGGCCTGGGATTTCTCGCCGGCCTCGAGCGCGCCGAGCACCTGTTCGGCGCGTTCGAGAGCCACCGCCGGCATGCCCGCGAGCTTGGCGACATGGATACCGTAGGACCGGTCGACGGCACCGCTTGTCACCTCATGGAGGAACACCACGTCGCCCCGCCATTCCTTGACCCGCATGGTGTGGTTCGACATCGACGACAACTTCGAGGCCAGCGCCGTCAGCTCATGGAAGTGGGTGGCGAACAGCGCCCGGCAGCGGTTCACCTCATGGAGATGCTCGATCGTCGCCCAGGCGATCGACAGCCCGTCGAAGGTGGCGGTGCCGCGGCCGATCTCATCCAGGATCACCAGCGCCCTTGGCCCCGCCTGGTTGAGGATGGTCGCGGTCTCCACCATCTCGACCATGAAGGTCGAGCGGCCCCGCGCCAGATCATCGGCGGCGCCGACGCGGCTGAACAGGCGGTCGACGACGCCGATCCGGGCGTCGGCGGCGGGGACGAACGAACCGGTCTGGGCGAGAATGGCGATCAGGGCATTCTGCCTGAGAAACGTGCTCTTGCCGGCCATGTTCGGCCCGGTGACGAGCCACAGCCGGCTGTCCTCTACACCGTCGCCCGCCGTCAGGTCGCAGTCGTTGGCGACGAAGGCGCCGCTCTGCGCCTTGGCGATCACCGCCTCGACCACCGGGTGACGCCCGCCGTCAATCATGAAATCCAGGCCGTCATCGACCACCGGGCGGACGTAACGGCAGTCTTCGGCAAGCTCCGCCAGGCCGGCCCCGACATCGAGCGCCCCAAGCGCGTGGGCGGCGCGGGCGATGGCCTCGGCGCGGCCTTGCACGGCGTCCACGAGCTCGCCGAAATACCGCAACTCCAGCGCCAGGGCCTTGTCGGCGGCGCGGCTGATGCGGCTTTCGAGATCGACGAGTCCGGTGGTGGTGAAACGCCCGACGTTGGCCAGGGTCTGGCGATGAATGAAGAAATTGTCCTCGCCATCCGGCCCCTTCGCGGTCATCAGCTTGTCCGCCTGGGCCTGCTTGACCTCGATGTAATAGCCAAGGACGTTGTTGTGACGGATCTTGAGGGCCGAAATATCGGTTTGGGCGGCGTAGCGGCGCTCAAGATTGGCCATCAGCCGCCGGCTCTCGTCGCGAAGGGTGCGGGTCTCATCGAGCTCGACGCGGAACCCCTTGGCGATGAAGCCGCCGTCCCGGGTCAGGTGCGGAAGCTCGGGCGCGAGCGCGGCGCCGAGTTGCCCTAAAAGCTCGTCATGCTCGCCCAGATCCTCGATCCACGCGCCGAGCGTCGCCGGCGGCGAGGCGAGCCCGCCGGTCTTCAAGATATCGGGCTTCAAGATATCGGGCAGGGACTGGGCGAGGATGAGTCCGTCGCGGATGGCGGCGAGATCGCGCGGCCCGCCGCGGCCGACGGTGAGCCTCGAAAGCGCCCTCTCGATGTCCGGGCAGCGCCTCAGCATATCGCGCAACCGGGTGCGCACTTGCGGCTCATCGGCGAAGAACTGGACCTCGTCGAAACGGCGGTTGATCGCTTGCGGATCGGTGAGCGGCCGGGCGAGGCGCGCCGCCAGCAGCCGGGCGCCGGCGCCGGTCATGGTGCGGTCGATGGTGTGAAGAAGGCTGTTCTCGGTGCCGCCACCCAGGCTTTGGGTGAGTTCCAGGTTGCGCCTGGTGGCGGCGTCGATCTCCATGACCGCGCCCTCGTTCAACCGCCGGGGGGGCCGGAGCCTTGGCAGCTTGCCCTTCTGGGTCAGTGCAACATAGTCGATCAGCGCCCCGGCGGCGGCGATCTCGGCGCGGGCGAAATCGCCGAAAGCCTCGAGCGCCTTCACCTTGTAGAGGGCCTCGAGCCGGTCCCTGGCGTTGTCGCTGTCGAACAGGCTGTCGGGCTGGGGGGTGATGACGGCGGCCCATTCCCTTAAGGTCGCGGCGAGATCGGGGCGCCCGAGCAAACGCTCCGGCACCAGTATCTCGCGCGCCCCGACGCCGGCGAGCCCGGCGGCCAGACCGTCGCGCCCCAGCGGCTGGACGAGGAAATCTCCGGTCGACATATCGAGCCAGGCGAGACCGAGCTTGCCTTGGGCGTCGGCCAGCGCGGCAAGGAAATTGTTGCGCCTGGCATCGAGGAGGGTGTCCTCGGTCAAGGTGCCCGAGGTCACCAGGCGCACGACATCGCGCTTCACCAGCGACTTGGGGCCGCGCTTCTTGGCCTCCGCCGGGTCTTCCATCTGCTCGCACACCGCCACCTTGAAGCCCCGACGGATGAGCCTGGAAAGATAGGCCTCGCTCGCATGCACCGGCACGCCGCACATCTGGATGTCTTTTCCATCATGCTTGCCCCGGCGCGTCAGGGTGATGTCGAGCGCCTTCGACGCCGTCACCGCGTCGTCGAAGAACATCTCGTAGAAATCGCCCATGCGGTAGAACAGGAGACAGTCGGGGTGCGCCCGCTTGATGGCGAGATATTGCGTCATCATCGGCGTCACCGAGCCATCATTGCTCCCCTCGCGGCTTCGTTTCCGGGCGGCGGCGGCGATACCCTCCGCCGGGGTCTCCGGCTCCGGTGGCTTACCGGGCGGAGACTTGGCGGCCTCGGCGGGCTCGGTCCCGGTTCGGTGGGCTGGCTCGGTCACGGCGAGGGCGGCTCCGCTATAGATGAAAGGACGAATTTACCGCCGCCAACCTAGCATATCGGCGTACCGATTTGCACCCAGGCCGGGGCCGGGGCGTCAGGTACAGATGATATGTCCGCCGTAGGTAACACGTGATCTGTCCGGTTTGTTTCGGCCCTCTTGGAAGGAGGCTTGGATGAGACCGACGGATCTGTCGCAAGGGATAGGGCTGATGAAGTTTTCGGAGGATTTGGATCGGGCGCTGGCCCCCATGGCCGTCGCCACGTCCAACGGATGCTCCCCACGTTCCAGGCGCGAGATCAATATCTCTCGACCTCGGGGCGTCAGGCGGGCATTCTTATGGATGTTCATTCGGTCCTCCTCCGTAAGCTTCTGTTCTTCCAAACATCAGCTTCTCAGGGTTGGATCGAATGAACAACCTATTGAGACATCACATCTAGAGGTCGGCGAGGCCGGGGAAGGCGATGGCCGAGACCGCGACATAGACGAGGCTGGCGATGAGCGCCGTCGCCGGTACCGTGATCAGCCAAGCCATGACGATGGTGCGCAAGTGGGAGCGCCTGACCAGTTTTCGCCGCTGCCAGTTTTTGAGCGCCATCTCCGCGCGCTCGGTCAGGCGGGCGTAGTGCTCGGCTTCCGGTTCGACCGGCCCGTCCTTCAAAAGTTCGGCGACCACGGCGCGCCGCCATTCCATTTCCGAACGCCCGGTGTCGAACAGCTGGGGCTCCCGGTGGTCGCTGAACAACGCACGGATGGCCCTGACCTTGTCGGCCTCGTTCTCGAGATACTCGCGCAGGAAGCCGACCCCGAAGATGGCGCCGATGGCGATATGGGTGGAGCTCACGGGCAAAGCCATGGCCGAGGCGACGATCACCGTGATCGAGGACGAAAGCGCCACGGTGAAGGCCCTGATCCGGTCCATCTCGGTGATCTCGGTGCCGACCCGGCGCACCATCTTGGCGCCGAATAGGATCAATCCCGCAGACAAGCCTACCGCGCCGATGAGCATGACCCAGGGAGGGATCGTCACCTTGGTGGTGATGGCGCCTTCGCCGACGGTGTGCACGATGGCGGCGAGCGGCCCGATGGCGTTGGCGACATCGTTGGAACCATGGGCGAAGGAAAGCAACGCGGCGGCGCAAATCAACGGCACCGTGAACAGCCGGCTGACAGCCTCCCGCGTGTTCTCCATGCCCTTGGCGGCGGCGGCAACCAGCGGCCGCACCATGACGTAAATCAGCCCGAAGGCGGCCACCGAGGAAGCGAAAATGGTCGCGCCGTCGGGCCGCCACACCCGCTTCAGCCCTTTCAACAGGAGATAGGCGGTAAAGGCCGCGCCCATGATGGCGACGAGCACCGGCAGCCACCGCTTGGCCGCCGCGACCTTATCCTCGCGGAACACGATGCCGGCCTTGATCGCGGCGAGGAAGGCGGCGGCGATGGCGGCGCCAAGGACCGGCGAGACGACCCAACTGGCGGCGATCTTGGCCATCACGCCCCAGTCGACGCTGTCCATGCCGGCGGCGGCGAGGCCGGCGCCGAGCACGCCGCCGACGATGGAGTGGGTGGTGGAAACGGGTGAGCCGAGGTAAGTGGCGACGTTGATCCAGATCGCGGCGGCGAGCAGCGCCGACAGCATGAGGCGCACGAAGGCGCCGGCGTCGGGGATGTCGGCGGGGTCGATGATTTCCTTGGCTATGGTGCCGATCACGTCGCCGCCGGCAATCAGCGCGCCCATGGTCTCGAACACGGCGGCGATGGCCAGCGCCCCGGCCATGGTCAGCGCGCCGGAACCGACCGCCGGGCCGACATTGTTGGCGACATCGTTGGCGCCGATGTTAAGCGCCATGTAGACGCCGATGACGCCGGCGACGATGACCACCATTGCCTGGGGCAGGCCGGCGACCTCGGTGGTTATGTAGGCCGCGGCCAAGACCAGGACCAAAGCCCCGGCCAGCAGGTGGCGCGCGGTATGACCGTTGGCTTCGGCCGCGAGGGAAGGCCCTTTGGGGCCATTATTAGATGCTGTCACCCTAACCCGAAATTCGATTGTTGCCCTGTCGATGACCCCGCGGCCGGCCCAAATCGGCCCCCGCTTCGGTCAAGCAGCAGTCTCTGGTTGGTGATGAAACGCCCCCGAAAAAAACTTGCCGCGTTCAAAAGCGCGCGGCGGCGCCTGTAAGTATCATTTCACCCATTCAAGGTCCAGCGGAGAAGCGCAAAAAAAATTTGTATTCGATAAAAAAGTTTTATGCCGCGCAACCGGGGGTGGTCTGGTGCGCGATCACGCGCGTGGGTAGAGAATCGACCGGTAGATCCGCGCCGCGTCCTCGCCGAAACAGCAAAAGACGACCTTCCGCATCTCCCCGTCGGTTTCGAGAAACGCGGTCACCGTCTCGATCGCGATCTTTGCCGCCAGCTCGAACGGAAAGCGGTAGGCGCCGGCGCTGATCGAGGGAAAGGCGATGGAGCGGATTTGGTGTTGGCGCGCGAGGTCGAGGGAATTGCGGTAGCAACCGGCGAGCAGGCGGTCTTCGTCGGCCTTGCCGCCGTGCCACACCGGGCCCACCGTGTGGATGACCCAATCGGCGGGCAGCCCATGGCCCTTGGTGATCTTCGCCTCGCCGGTGGAACAGCCGCCAAGGGCGCGGCATTCGTCGCGGAGCTCGGGTCCGGCGGCGCGGTGGATGGCGCCGTCGACGCCGCCGCCGCCGAGCAGGCTGGGGTCGGCGGCATTGACGATGGCATCGAGTTCGAGCCTGGTGATGTCGCCGGCGACGATCTCGATCCTGTCGCTCATCATACTGTCCCTTCTCTGGCTCTCTCCGGCCCTCTCAGGCGTCAGACTCTACGCGGGCCGTTCCGCCTTCGCCGGCGGCCCGTATCAGCCAGATCAAGAGGGCGAGCCCGGGAAGCGCCGCAAGCGTGGTCAACAGGAAGAAGCTTACCCAATCCACCTGGTCCGCCATCCAGCCGCCGGCCGCCGACAGGACCGTGCGCCCCACCGCCGCAAGGGACGATAACAGCGCATATTGGGTCGCGGTAAAAGCGAAAGTGCAGAGCGAGGACAGATAGGCCACGAACGCCGCGGTTCCCATGCCGCCGGTGAAATTCTCGATGCCGACGGTAAGGGCGAGGACGGCGATGTCATGGCCGACCATGGCCTGCACCGCGAACATCAGGTTGGAAAGCATCTGCAGGACGCCGCAGACCAATAATCCTTTCAAGACGCCGAGACGAACCACCACGATACCGCCGAGCACCGCCCCGGCGAGTGTCGCGCCGAGCCCGAAGACCTTGCTGACGCTGGCGATCTCGGAAAGCGTAAACTCCATCTCGATGTAGAACGGATTGGCCATGACGCCGGCGACGGCGTCGCCGAACTTGTAAAGCACGATGAACAACAGGATCACCGGCCAATCGCCGCGGGCAACGAAGTCGGCGAACGGCGCGACGACATGGGCCTCGATCCATCCGGCCGTCCCCGCGCCCCGGGCACCCTGGACGCGATCGACCCCGGGGGCGGGATCGACGCCGGCCTCGGCCCGGCGCCCGGCGGTCGGCTCCGGGTTCAGCAGGATGGTGGCCATACCGACGCTGACCAGCGCCGCCATGGTTGCGAAAGCGGCGAACCAGCCGAAAAAATCGGCGATATAGAGGGCCCCGGCACCGGAGACCAGCATGCCGATGCGATAGCCGATCTGGATCGCCGCCGCGCCCGCGCCCTGCTCGTGCCCGGCAAGGATCTCGACACGATAGGCGTCGATCACGATGTCCTGGCTGGCCGAAAAAAAGGCGACGGTGAGCGCGATCACGGCGGTCAGCGCCGCCTGCGTGCCAGGCTCGGTGGCGCCCAGAGCCAAAACCGACGCCATGAGGGCGACTTGCGTGACGATCGCCCAACTCCGCCGCCGCCCCAGCAGAGGTCCCAATACCGGCACCCGCAGGCCGTCGATGAAAGGCGACCAAAGGAACTTGAGGGTGTAGGGAAGACCGACCAACGCGAACAGACCGATGGTGGTCTTGTCCACCCCGACGGTCGCCAGCCATGCCGAAAGCGTTCCCAGCGTCAAGGCAAGGGGCAGGCCGCTGACAAAGCCGAGGAACAGGATGACGAGCATCCGGCGGTCGCGATAGACGGCGGCGGTCTGAAGCCAGCCGGACCTTAACTTCATGGGAGGATGGCTCCGCAATTCCGTTCATCCGCGATCGGCGGCGGTGATGATAGTGACCGCGCGCGCCGATGGCCAGAGCCCGGATGCGGCCCCCATTTCCAGTCTTGGACTATGTGGCGGTCGGGGTGGCGGTCGGGGTGGCGGTCGGGGTGGCGGTCGGGCGTGTCATTCGTTGCCCTAGAAGTCCAACAGGTCGGCCAGCGGTTTTTCGGACCGGGCGCCGAATTGGCCGATGATTGCCGCCGCCGCCTTGCCGCCCAGGCGCCCGCAGGTGGGAATATCGCAGCCTCGGGTCAGACCGAAGAGGAAGCCCGCGGCATAAAGATCGCCGGCGCCGGTGGTGTCCACCACCTTATCTACCGCCTCGGCGTCGAGGATGTGGATATCGGAGTCGGTTATGACCACCGAGCCTTTATCCGACCGGGTGAGCACCGCCACATCGCAGAGGCCGCGTATTTCCTGCAGCGCGGCGTTGAAATCGCCGACCTCGCAGAGCGAGACGATCTCCGTCTCGTTGGCGAACAGGATGTCCACATGATTACCGATCAGCTCCCGGAATTCGGTCCGGTGGCGGTCGACGCAGAGGGGATCCGAAAGGTTGAGCGCCACCTTGTTGCCCGCTTCATGGGCGATGCCGGCCGCCTTCTTGAACGCCTTCTTGGCCTCGGGTGGATCCCACAGATAGCCCTCGAGGTAGGTGACCTTCGCCCGCTTGATCAGCTTGGGATCGATGTCGCCGGGCGAAAGTTCGGCGCAGGCGCCGAGATAAGTCTGCATGGTGCGTTGGGCGTCGGGGGTCACCAGCACGAGGCACCTGGCCGTCGGCGGGCCGTCGGTGGCCGCGGGGGTGTCGTACTCGACCCCGACGGCGCGGATGTCGTGGCGGAAGATGCCGCCAAGATCGTCGTCGCGCACCTTGCCGACGAAGGCCGCGGTGCCGCCAAGGGACGCCAGCCCGGCCAGGGTGTTTGCCGCCGATCCCCCGGAACACTCGATCGCCGGACCCATCTTGGCATAAAGCGCCTCGGCCTCCGCGAGGTCGATCAGGGTCATCGTACCCTTGGTCAATCCGTTATCGTCGAGGAACTTGTCTTGCTCTCGGGCGATGACATCGACGACGGCGTTACCGATGCCGGCGACATCGAGGAGGGATTCCGCCATGGCCTTGTTGCCTTCCGTCAAGGGATTTTAAGACCCGAATATAAACCGCAATATAGACCGCGCTTATTTTCGCACAAGTGGCGTAAGATTCCGCTGGTCGAATTCATTTGGTTTTCCGGCGGCTGAACGGGTATCCTGACGACAGGGCGCGTTCGACACCAATGAAGCTGCCGGCAGCGCGCCAACCCGGCAGAGCCGTCGACGCCACGGGAGGCGATCACCCCGATCAAAAGCCCCTTGCGGGCCGGGGCGATCGGCCGAGGCGGCCAACGACAATCAGGGTGAGCAAGGAAGGAGCGACACAGCATGTTCCGCCGAAAGAAAAGTGTAGTGGCCGTGCCGAGGATTCCCATCGTCCCCGAAGCCGATGGCGGTTCCATGGCGAAGCCGGCAGCGAAGCCGTCGGCGCGGCAGGTGACTCCCTTACCGGTGACCAATCCGGTCCCGGCCCGACCGTTCACCGCGTCAACCGGCCGGCGCTCGGACATTCCCGGCATGGGCCGCAAGCGCCCCGACATGGACGCCTATACCGGCGCCGAGAGCAAGACCCTGGTGGTCGGGCGCGACATCTTTCTGAACGGCAACAATATTTTATGCGACAGGCTGGTGGTTGAGGGCTCCGTCGAAGCGGAGAAGGTCGAAAGCCGGATCATCGAGATATACAAGGACGGCCATTTCAAGGGTACCGCGTTGATCGAAAACGCCGAAATCAGTGGCTGGTTCGAGGGTAAACTCAAGGTCAGCAAGCGGCTGGTCATCCACGCCGGCGGCAGGGTCATCGGCAATATCCGGTACGGCCAGCTCGAGGTCGAGGTCGGCGGCGAGATTTCCGGCGACGTCAAACTGATCCCACCGTCCGAAGGCCAGGCGGAGGAGCCGTTGCCGATGGAGCCGCTGACGGCGGTAAAGGGGAAATCGCGAGAGCGCCAAGGCGCGCGGAACGCGTCCCGCGCCTGAACGCGGCGGGGAAGGACGACGCCGGTCATATCCGAAGAGACGGCGCCACGGGCGCGGTGGGATGCTGATGGGCCCAGAGCACTATCCGGCCAGTAGGAATCGTTTGACCGGGATTATTTTGCGCCGTGGCTAGGCGCGCGCCGCATGGCGATGCTTGAGCATCGGCAAAGGGGCGCAACGACGCCACGGCGCAAAAGAACCCGGCCTCCGGTGGGGCAAAACGGCCCCTCGGATGCGTCGCGACGCTCGCCCGATGCTCAAGCATCGCGCTTCGCGCCGCTCCTACCCGAGGGACCGTTTTGCCGCCATCAAATCGCTTCCTACTGGCCGGATAGTGCTCTAAAGCCGGTATATTGGCTCGGCACCGTGGCTTTCGCCTTGACGATGGCCGCCTGCGCCGGCCCTGCGCCGGTGACCCCGCCGCCGCCCACGTCCGGGGTCGAGACAGCGACGGCCGAGATCGAAGCGCCGGCGGAGGCAGCCCGGCCCGCGGCCCCGGCGCCCAAGGCCCCGGCCCCCAAGGCCCCCGCCCCCAAGGCTCCAGCCAAGACGGAAAAAAACATCCCCGAGACACCGCCACCGCCGGAAACCCGGACCGCCAAACTGGCGGCGCCGGTGAACCCCGGGCGCATCATGGGACTGACCCGCGCCGAGCTTTCGGACCTTTTGGGCAAACCCCATTTCCGGCGCCGGGACATCACCGCCGAGATCTGGCAATACCGGCATAGCGAATGCATCCTCGATGTCTTTCTTTACCAGTCGGGCAACGACTACCGGGTGCTTCATTTTGAAATGCGTCAGGGCAAGGCCGCGGCCGCCTCGAGGACGCGGTGCCTGGCGGCGCTGTTGAACGCCCGCGACAGGGACGGGGCCGGTTAGGGCACTATCCGATGCCAAGCGTGGCCGACCACCCGCCTTCAAGGGCCGTTACCCCAAGCGCCGCGGACACTCGGCCCGCGGGTCCGGGCAATGGGGCCTATTTATACGACCTCTGGTATCTCGCCATGCCGGGCGGGCGGTTGAAAACCGGGCGTCTGGCGGCGATGACACTGCTCGGCGAGCCCTTGGTGTTCGGCCGCGACCCTGCCGGCGCCCCCTTCGCGCTTCGCGATAACTGCCCTCACAGGGGCGTTCCTCTCAGTTATGGGACCTTCGACGGCAAGGAGATCGAGTGTTGTTATCACGGCTGGCGCTTCGACCGCGACGGCAAGTGCGTTGCCATCCCGACGCTCGTCGCCGGGCAGAACTTCGATCTCGGCAAAATCCAGCTGAAGAGCTACCCCTGCCGCGAGAAGCAGGGGAACATCTGGGTGTTCATGGCCGGCCAGCGGGGCGCCGGCGCCGAAGCGTCCGCCGATATCCCCACCATTCCCGGCCTCGGCGAGCGCTACGGCTACCTCGCCGTGACCTTGCGCTTTGCCTGCCCCATCGACGACGCCGTCATCGGCCTCATCGATCCCGCTCACGTGCCCCAGGTCCATCGCTCCTGGTGGTGGCGTCCGGCCAGGACGGCGCACGATAAGTCGAAGCGGTTCGTGCCCTCGGAGCTTGGCTTCACCATGTGCCGCCATGCGCCCTCGACCAACTCCAGGGCATACAGGCTGCTTGGCGGCGCGCCGGAGACCGAGATCACCTTCCGGCTCCCCGGCATTCGCACCGATCATATCCAGGCCGGACGGCACGTGTTCTGCAACCTCACCGCCATGACCCCGGTCGGGCCCGAGGAAACCGAGGTCACCAACGTGCTCTACTGGACGGCGCCCTGGTTGACGCCGTTCAAGCCCTTGATGCGGCCGATCGCCCGCCGGTTTCTCGGTCAGGACCGGCGTATTCTCGCCTTGCAGCGGGAAGGGATGGCGCACCATCCGCCCTTGATGCTGGTCGACGACGCCGATAGGCAGGCCAAATGGTATTACCGGATGAAAAAGGAGTGGACATCGAGCCGCGAGGAGAACCGCCCCTTCGTCAACCCGGTGAAGGAACGGACCTTGCGTTGGCGTACCTAGAACACTATCCGGCCACGCCGTCTGCTTCCTAGAAAGTCGCCTTTCCCTCGAACCGGCAAAGATCCTCGACCACGCAGGCCAGACATTTGGGCTTGCGCGCCAGACACACATAGCGGCCATGGAGGATGAGCCAGTGATGGGCGTGTCGGCGCATCCGCTTCGGCACGACCCTTGCGAGCCTGTTCTCGACCTCCAACGGCGTCTTGCCGGGGGCCAGCCCGGTGCGGTTGGAGACCCTGAAGACATGGGTGTCGACGGCGATGGTGGGGGCGCCGAAGGCGGTGTTCAAAACCACGCTCGCGGTCTTGCGCCCGACCCCGGGGAGGGCTTCCAGCGCCCCGCGGTCGTCGGGAACCTCGCCGCCGTGTTCGGCGATGAGTATGGCGCTCAATCGAATGACGTTCCTGGCCTTGGTGTTGAACAGCCCGATGGTCTTGATGCGGCGGCGGAGTTTCGCTTCGCCCAAAGCCACCATCTTGGCCGGCGCATCGGCGATGGCGAAAAGCGCCTTGGTCGCCTTGTTGACGGCGACGTCGGTGGCCTGGGCGGACAGCACCACCGCCACCAGCAGGGTATAGGGATTGATATGGTCGAGCTCGCCCCTGGGCGCCGGCTTGGCGGCCTCGAAGCGGCGGAAGAACTCATCGATATCGGCGCCTTTCATGACCGCCAATGTAACGGCGCCGCGCCGCCGCGCAAGGGCGCCGATGGGTGAAGGGCTTTGACTTCGGGGCCCCCGATCGCTTATCAAGTTGAGCCCATGACCCGAACGCCCGGCACCCGCGATTTCATCCTCCTCATCGCCCTTTCGCTGATCTGGGGCAGCGCCTTCGCCCTGATAAAGATCGCCGTCGTCACCATACCGCCGATATCCCTGGCGACGATGCGGGTCGCGGTGGCGGCGGTGGCGTTGCTCATCGTCCTGCGCCTATCGGGCGAGAGTTTCGGCCCCGGTCTTCGCCAATGGGGTCATT
>JADFJG010000136.1 GCA_022566265.1 Pseudomonadota bacterium
TCCGGGCCTTCCTTGGTGGCGAGTTTGTCCTTGCCCTGGACCAGGACGCGGATTTCCTCGACGATGTCGGGGTTGGCCAGCGTCGTCACGTCGCCGATGTCCATGGTGTTGGAGATCGCCGCCAGGACGCGCCGCATGATCTTGCCCGAGCGCGTCTTCGGCATGTCGGGCACGATATAGACGTGCTTGGGCCGGGCGATCTTGCCGATCTCGGTCTCGATCCTGGCGACGATCTTTTTTTGCAACGCCTCGCCGCCGTCGACGCCGGACTTGAGCGAGACGTAAAGATCGGGCACCCGGCCCTTGATCTCATCGACCACCGGCACCACCGCCGCCTCGGCGACCTCATCGACCGTGAGCGAGGCCGATTCCAGCTCCTTGGTGCCGAGCCGGTGCCCGGCGACATTGATGACGTCGTCGAGCCGCCCGAGGATGCGGAAATAGCCGTCCTCGGCCTCCATGGCGCCGTCGCCGGTGAGATAGGGCCAGTCGCGCCAGTCCTTGCTGTTGGGGTCCTTGCAGTATTTGGCGTAATAGGTCTCGACGTAGCGCTCCCGATCTCCCCAGATGGTCTGGAAGCCGCCGGGCCAGGGGTTGCGGATGCAGATGTTGCCGGCGATGCCCGATCCCGGCGGGATCTCCTTGGCGTTATCGTCGTAGATCACCGGATGGATGCCGGGCACGGCGGGGCCGGCGCTTCCCGGTTTCATCGATTGCAGCGCCGGCAGGGTCGAGCACAGGAAGCCGCCGGTCTCGGTCTGCCAATAGGTGTCGACGATGACCGCCTCGCCCTTGCCGACGACATCGTAATACCATTGCCACACCAGGGGCTCGATCGGCTCGCCCACCGTCGTCATGTGCTTGAAGTGGTAGTCGTACTTCGCCGGCTCGTCGGGGCCGGCCTTGCGCAGCATGCGTATGGTCGTCGGCGCGGTGTGGAAGATATTGACGTCGAGGCGCTCGGCGATGCGCCACGCCCGCCCGGCGTCGGGATGGGTCGGCACGCCCTCGAAGATGACGCTGGTCGCCGCCAGCGCCAAGGGCCCGTAGACGATGTAGGAATGGCCGGTGATCCAGCCGATGTCGGCCATGCACCAATAGACGTCCTCGGGGTGGATGTCCTGGACGTATTTGGAGGTGCCGGCGGCGTAAGCGAGATAGCCGCCGGTGCCGTGCACGCAGCCCTTGGGCTGGCCGGTGGTGCCGCTGGTGTACATCAGGAAGAGCGGCGCCTCGGCCGCCATCGGCACCGGCTCGACCCTTTTGCCGGCATAGTCCTTGAGCACCTCGTTGACGATGTAATCCCGGCCCTCGACCATCGGCGTCGGCGACGAATTCTTGCCGGCGTAGCGTTGCCACACCAAAACCTTGTCGACATGCTGGCCGGCCGCCTCCGCCACCTCGTAGGCGATGTCGGCGTTGGCCTTGTGGTCGATCAGCTTGCCGCCGCGGTGATAGGCGTCGGTGGTGATCAACACGCGGGAGCCCGAATCGGCGATCCTCTCGCCGCAGGCCTGGCCGGAGAAGCCGCCGAACACCTCGGAATGGATGATGCCGAGCCGGGCGCAGGCGAGCATCGTCACCGGTAACTCCGGCACCATCGGCATGTGAAGCGTCACCCTGTCGCCGGCCTTGAGCCCGGCGAAGTCGCGCAGCAGCGCCGCGAACTCGTTCACCCGCACGTAAAGCTCCTGATAGGTGATGACGCTGTGCGCCTCGTCCTCCGGTTCGGGGACGTAGATCAGCGCCGCCTTGTTCTTGTATTTGTCGAGATGCCGGTCGACGCAGTTGAAGCTGGCATTCAGCTTGCCGCCGACGAACCACTTCCAGCACGGCGCGTCGGAGGTATCGAGCGTCGTCTCCCAGGTCTGATACCAGGTCAGAAGATCGGCGTATTCCTTGAAGCAATCGGGGAAATTATCGAGGCTGAAGCGGTCGTAGATCCCGGCGTCCGTCATGTTGGCCTGGGCGACGAACGCCGCCGATGGGGGAATCTTCCCCTCTTCCTTCCAATGGACCTCTATCTGCGCTTCGCTGGCGTCGGTGTCCTCGACAACGGTCTTGTCGCTCATGACCCTGTCTCCCTGTTGGCAATTTCCTTTCGTCTCCGGGGTGCTTCTTCGGCGCCCCTGACCGTCTTTTACCACATCCCGCTTACGGTTTCATGGCCCAATCGGCGCATGCGCCGAGCCTGACGACGCCGTCCTCGATGACGACGGGCACCGATTCCAGGCTCTGGCCCGGGCAGGGGCCGCCAACGCAGTGCCCTTGGCGGATGTCGAAGGTCGCCGCATGCATGGTGCAGAGGATGCGGCTCTTGTCGTAGGCGAGGAAGACGTCGGGCTTCCAGTTCAGCGGCATCTGGCGGTGGGGACAGACATTGACATAGGCGAAGACCTCGTCGGCGAGGCGGACGGCGAAAATCTCGCGCGCCTTACCGTTCAACGCGACGGTGAAGGCCCGGCTGTCCCGGTCCGGAATGTCGGCGAGCCGGCAGAGCACGTCGCCCACCGCCCCGGCGCCCGGCTTGGCGCCGTCCGCATAGTCCTTCGCCGTCATCGCCGCCCTAAGCGCCGGGGGCCATCAGGCCTCGATGCCGGCCATGGCGCAGATGATTTTCCATTCCCTATCGCTGACCGGCGCCACCGACAGGCGCGACTGGCGCAACAGGGCGAGGTTCTCGAGCCTGGGGTTGGCCTTCATATCGGCCAGGGTGACGGGGGTCTTCACCGCCCGCACCGCCTTGACGTCGACCATGCCGAAGCGGCCGCTCCTATCGGTGGGATCGAGGTAGTGCTCCTTCACCACCTCGACGACGCCGACGATGCGCTTCTCGTTGACCGAATGGTAGAAGAAGGCCTTGTCGCCGAGCCTCATCGCCAACATGTTGTTGTTGGCCTGATAGTTGCGCACCCCGTCCCACTCGGCGACGCCGTCCCGCACCTGGTCGTCCCACGACCAGGCGCCGGGCTCGGACTTGAACAGCCAATAGGCCATTTCCTCAGGCGCCGGACTCGTTTGGATCCCTGGCGAACACCAGCTTCCAGGGCTTGATGGTGACGCTCTCGAACAGCCCGGCCTGGGTATAGGGATCGTCGCGGGTGAAGGCTTCGGCCTCGGCGCGGTCCTCGGTCTCGATGATGATGAGGCTGCCGGTCATGCCCTCGCCGTCCTCGCTCAATGTCGGTCCGGCGACGAGCAGCTTGTCGGCGGCGTTTTTCATGTATTCGAGGTGCGCCGGACGCGCCCCGGCCCGGACCTCCCCGTGGCCCGGCTTGTCGATACCGTGGATGACGAAGAACATGGCGCCCCTCCCTCAGTTTGTGCGGTCATCGCCGCGCGCCAACCCTATAGCATGACATCGCCCCGGGTGCCTATAGAGGGCAAGCCGATCGGATAAAGCCCTAGGCCTTGCCCCCGGCGCCGGTGGCGGGCGGGGCATCGGCGTCGAGCGGCCAGCGCGGTCGCGGCGCGAAATCGAGGGGATCGGTGAGGCCGAGGCGAAGACGCTCGATGCCGGCCCAGGCGACCATGACGCCGTTGTCGGTGCAAAGCTCCACCGGCGGCGCGACCAGCCGGAACCCTTCGCGTCCCGCCAACCCGTCCAGTCGCTTTCGCAGATAATCGTTGGCGGCGACGCCACCGGCGACGACCAGCGTCGCGGCGTCCGGATGGCGGGCGCGGAAGGTTTCGATGGCGTTGGCGGCGCGGTCGGTGAGCACGTCGGCGACGGCGTCCTGGAACGAGGCGGCGACATCGGCGATGTCTTTTGCCGTCAATTCACCGGCGGGAAGTCGGGCGATGCGCTGGCGCACCGCCGTCTTGAGGCCGGAGAAGGAGAAGTCGCAGCCCCGCCGTCCCTTCATCGGCCTCGGCAGGTCGAAACGCGACCCGTCGCCTCCCCGCGCCGCCGCCTCGACCGCCGGCCCGCCGGGATAGCCCAGCCCCAGCATCTTGGCGGTCTTGTCGAAGGCCTCGCCGACGGCGTCGTCCAACGTCGTGCCGAGGCGCCGATACGCCCCCACCCCCTCGACGATCAGCAGCTGGCAGTGCCCGCCGGTGACCAGCAACAGCAAATAGGGGAAGGCGACGTCGTCGGTCAGCCGCGCCGTCAGCGCGTGGGCCTCCAGGTGGTTGACGTTGATCACCGGCTTGGCGCTGACCGCGGCGATCGCCTTGGCGGTCATGACGCCGACGATGACGCCGCCGATCAGGCCGGGCCCGCCGGTGACCGCCACCGCGTCGATCTCCCCGAAGCCGACCCCGGCCGCGGCCATCGCCTCCCTGACCACGCGATCGGTGTGATCGAGATGGCTGCGCGCCGCGATCTCGGGAACGACGCCGCCATAGGGCCGGTGCAGGGCGAGCTGGGAAGCGACGATGTTGGACTTGATCTCGCGCGCCTCCGTGACCACCGCCGCGGCGGTCTCGTCGCAACTGGTCTCTATGCCAAGGACGATCATGGTCCGGATATGGTGATGAATGAACCGATTCGCCCGGGCTCACGCGGGAACGTAGCGCTCAACCTGGTACTTACTTTCATAGGAGGATGGCACATCTGACGGCCTTGCAGGTTCTTCGGCTAGGAGCGTGGTCCGCCGTGATGCCGGTCCATCACAAGGACCGCGCGACGATGTCCGAAGAGCCTGCAAGGCCGCCCGAAGGGTCGCTTTTCGCGGCCACCGGAGGGCGTCACCGCCGCTTGACGATGTCCAGACATCGCCAGCGCGACGCTTCCTACCCGGAGGCCGTGAAAAGACGATCATATGTGCCATCCTCCTATGAAAGTAAGTACTAAATCTCCGGTTCCCCTCGGCGTGCCTGGGCGAGATCGAAAGCGGCCTGCATCCGCAGCCATGCGTCGGCGGTGCCGCCGAAGGCCTTCTCCAGGCGGATCGCCATTTCCGGTGAAATGCCGGCCCTTGCGTTGATCAGGCTGGAGAGCGTCGGCCGCGAGACGCCGAGAACCTTGGCGCCCTCGGTAACGGTCGGACCGACAGCTTCGAGACAGGCGCTCCTGACCAAACGGCCCGGACGCGGCGGGTTCTTCATCGGCACTGTTTCATCTCCTGGCGATAGCCGGCAAAGTCAACATATCACGGAGTGCCAGGGTTGGCGGCCGGCGAATAACCACTTTCCATCCCATCCCCGAGCGACTAAACACGGCCCATGAACGCAGCTAAGCCGTCCGCTTCGGGCGCGCCATTGCGCATCGGCAGCCGGGGATCCCCGCTGGCGCTCGCCCAGTCGGAGAGTGTGCGAGCGGCGCTGGCCGCGCTCCACCCCGGCCTCGAGATCGAGATCGAGACCATCCGCACCTCGGGCGACAGGTTCATCGACCGCGATCTTTCGGAGATCGGCGGCAAGGGCCTGTTCACCAAGGAAATCGAGGAAGCGTTGATCGCCGGTGGGATCGACATCGCCGTGCATTCGATGAAGGACGTGCCGACCTGGCTGCCCGACGGCCTCGGGATATTTTGTCTGCTCGAACGCGAGGATCCCCGCGATGTCTTCATCTCCACCGTCGCCAGCGGGTTGGGCGATCTCGAGCCCGGCGCCACCGTCGGCACCGCGTCGCTCCGGCGCAAGGCGCAGATTCTGCATTCGCGCCCCGATCTCGTCGTCGTGCCGCTGCGCGGCAACGTCCACACCCGGATCGAGAAGATAAAACGCGGCGAGGCCGACGCCACCTTGCTCGCCCTTGCCGGTCTCAAGCGTCTTGGCATCGCCGAGGGCGCCGGCGCGGTGCTGGAAACCGACGAGATGCTGCCGGCGGTGGCTCAGGGCGCTATCGGCATCGAATGCCGGGCCGAAGATGCCCGCGCGCGCGAGCTGATCGCGCCGTTGAACCACGTCCCGACCGTGGCGCGGGTGACGGCGGAGCGCGCCGCGTTGGCGGCGCTCGACGGATCGTGTCGGACGCCGATCGCGGCGCTGGCCGAGTTCGACGGCGCCGGGGCACTGGCGTTGAAGGTCCTGATCGCCAAGCCCGACGGCAGCGCGCTGTTCGACACAAGGCGCCGGGGTCCGGCGGCGGAGGCCGAAGCCATGGGGAAGGACGCCGGCCAGGAACTTCGCCAGACCGCCGGGCCGGGTTTCTTCGATGAATAAGTTCTGCCGGCGATGCGCGCCCTGATCACCCGTCCGAGGGAGGACGCCGGGGCCCTCGCCAAGCTGCTCGGTGGCCGGGGCATCGAATGCGTGATCGAGCCCCTGTTGACGATCGAGCCGGTCAAGGACGCGGGTTTGGATTTCACCGGCGTCCAGGCGGTGTTGCTGACCAGCGCCAACGGCGCCCGCGCGCTCGCCGCCCAGGACGCCGGCAAAAGCGCCGGCGCATGGCGCCATCTTGCCGTCTTCGCCGTCGGCGAGGCGACGGCGAGTGCGGCGCGCGAGGCCGGCTGCCGGCGAGTCTCAAGCGCCGGCGGCGATGTCGGCGCGCTGGCCAGGCTGGTGGCGGAAAGGCTGGAACCCAAGGGCGGCGCGCTCTTGCACATCGCCGGCACCCATGTCGCCGGCGATCTTGCCGGGTTGCTGGCCAAAGCCGGTTTCACCGTGCGCCGGGCGGTGATCTATGAGGCGCGCGAGGCCGATTGCATCTCGGCGGAGCTCATCAGTATGATCGAGGCGGGCGGCATCGATGTGGCGCTGTTTTTCTCTCCCCGGACGGCGAAAAGCTTTGTTACTCTGGCGTTCGAGGCCGGGGTGAGCTCGGCATGCGAAGGCGTTACGGCGCTTTGTCTTAGCGCCGCCGTCGCCCGGGAGGCGGAGACCATCGCCTGGAACGAGGTTCGCGTCGCCGCCCATCCCGACCTCGACGGGTTGCTGGCGCTGATCGACGAGTTTCGCCGTGACGCCGGGCTCGGCGCGTGAGTTGGAGGCGATGACGGGACGGATGGCAAATGGCGGCTAAGGGCAAGACGACGGACGGGACAAGGGCCAAGACCGCCGCCGCCCCGGCCAAGGGGCGCCGGCCCAAGGTCGTGGCGAAGGGCAAGCCGCCCGCCAAGCCCAGCGCCAAGCCCAAGACCGAGGAAGCGGCTTCGGAAGCGGCGCCGCCCGGGACAGGGCACCCGGCGCCGGCGAAAGGACGGCGCGCCGCCTTGGTCGCGGTGCTCTCCGGGGTCGCCATCATCATCGTCGCCTTGGTGGCGTGGTCCCAGTGGTGGCCGCGCACCGCGCCCGAGCCGGCGCAACCGCAAGCCTCCCGGCCCGGGCCACCCCCGGCGCCGGAGCAACCCGTGACGGCCGCCCCGACCACGAGTGACCCAACCACGCCCGCCCCAATCATGAGTGACCCGACCACGCCTAACAAGGAACTCCTGGCCCGGATCGCCGCCCTGGAAGCGAAGCTTGCCGGCTTCGGGAAGACCATTACCGGGACCGAGCAAAGGATCACCGAAGGCGCCGGCAAGGCGGCGGCGGAAAGTAGCGCCGCCATCGAGAGTCTGGCCCGGCGGGTCGGATCCGTCGAAGCGGAGATGGCGGCGGCGGCCGGGCTCGCCGGGCGCATCGCGGCGCTCGAGAAGGACATACAGGCGCTGAGGCGGGCGGCGCCGGGCGGCCCTTCGGCGTCGCGGGGGGTGGCGTTGGCGCTCGGCGCGGTCGAGCTTCGCGATGCGCTCGGCCGGGGCGCTCCCTTCGCGGCGGAGATCGCGGCGCTCAAACAGGCTTTCGCCGGCGATCGCGGCGTGATGGCGGCCCTGGAATCGTTATCGAAATGGGCGCCGCGCGGGGTCCCGAGCCATGATGATCTGGCGCGGCGCCTGGAACTCCTGGCGCCCCGGCTTCTCCGGGCGGCGAAACGGCCGGCGGACGGCGGCTGGATCGAGGAGACCTGGGCCCGTATCTCGGCGCTTGTCGTCATCCGTCCGACCGGCGGCGATGTCGTTGGCGATAAGCCCGGCGCGGTGTTGGCGCGGGCCGAGGCGAAGCTGGCGCGGGGCGACCTCGACGGCGCCGTCGGCGAGGTCGAACGCCTGAGCGGTCCGGCGGCGGCGGCGGCCGGGGACTGGTTGGCGGCGGCGCGCGCGCGCCTTGGCGCCAA
>JADFJG010000031.1 GCA_022566265.1 Pseudomonadota bacterium
CGGCGAGGAAAGGAAAAGCGGAACATTCCCGCCAGCGGCTGTGGAAACCGTTACACGATAAAGAAACCCCCGGTCACTTGGCCGGGGTTTTCTTTGCCTTCTTGCCTTTCGGCGTTACGCTTTGATCTCGCTCGCGCTTCGGGCGCGGCTGCGGTGGTGTGTGCAAGAGCCTCAAGAGCATCGCGTCCCTACGCTTTGCTGTTTCGCTCTTGGCCGGAGGATTATGCAATGGTCCGCTCTCGCTCTCAAATAAATCGCTCACTTCGATCTCTCATTGCTAGGCGCCCCCTCCCTATGACAGCCTTGGGGATTATAGACAAATTTGAGGCGGATGCAGCATCGCAAGAAAACGATCGGGGCGTTGTTCTCGTTACTGTCGCGCTTGTAGAACAATTTCTGGAGGATGCCATCTTAGTGTACTGCCTAAAATCGTTTGAGAAACCTCCGAATCGGGATCGACTCTTTGGGGACGACCCGGCAACCGGAGGGGCAGTCATCAGTTTTGCCGGCAAGATAACCCTAGGCCACGCACTTGGTATATATGGTGAGAATTTTCGAAGTGATCTAGATCGTCTCAGACGCATAAGGAACGCGTTCGCTCACGCCAAAAGCCATATCGGCTTCAAATCCAAGGCGATCAGAGATGCCGTAGCGTTCAATATATTTGACCCTAAATTTGACTTCATGCCGACAGGCCCACGTACCGATACTCCAAAAAAGATGTTCTTGGGGGCGGCTAGTATTTCAATGATTTTTCTTTACACCATGGCAAACCGAAAAAGGCGATACCGCCCAAGAGCCCGGCCCACTAAGTCCTTTTTTTATTCCTAGCCTTCTCCATCGCTTCGTATACAAATTCGGCAAGATCGTATTCATCCAGGACGCGCCGATCATAGGCCAACACTTCCCGCGCTCCCGCCTCAATCATCTCGGGCGTGGCCTCGATCTCAGGATCGTCAACGTTCGCAATGTCTTCTGACATTAGGGGGCCCGCCGTGGTACGTCAACCGGATAGTTCCCTTTGCCCGCGCAGCTTGGCAAAATCTCATGAAATCAATCTCCAAAGGTTTTGCGGATGAAGGCGATCACCTCTTCCGCCGCCCCGTACATGTACAGATCGTTATGGCCCGCCCCGGCGAAATAGCGCGCCGACTTGGGCTCCGGAGCGGCCGAAAACAGCTTTCGGCCATTGCCGACGGGCACCACCCGGTCGCGTTCGCCATGGATAAAGAACAACGGCGCCTTGACGCCGCCGATCTTGTCGATCGAGGCGAAGCGGTCCCACACCAGATAGCGCGCCGGCGCGAAGGGAAAGCTCTTGGCGGCGATGTCGGCGGCGGAGGTGAAGGGCGCCTCGAGCACGACGGCGCCGGGCGTCCCCTCGGTGGCCAGCTGCACGGCGACGCCGGAACCCAGCGATTCGCCGTAGAACACCGTCCGCCGGGCCCCGATGCCCTCCCCGGCGACGAAGGCGACCGCCGCCCGGCCGTCCTGGTAAAGACCTTCTTCCGTCGGCTTTCCGGGATTGCCGGCGTAGCCCCGGTAGCTCAACAGCAGCACCCCGAAGCCGGCGTCGAGATAGGGGCGGACCTTGGCGGCGCGAAAGCCGATATGTCCCGCGTTGCCGTGGAAATAGAGGATCACCGGCAGCGCCTCCGATTGCGGCGCCCGGTACCAGGCCAAAAGATCGAGCCCGTCCTTGGTCTTCAAGGTGACCTCGGCCATCTCCGGCACCCCGAAGTCCGCCGGCTCGGGCTTGTGGGTGTCGGGGAAATACATCAAATGGCGCTGGAAGACGGTGAGCGCGCCGACCAACGCGCCATAGGTGAGGAAACCGACGGCCAGGATTCTAAACACTCTCACCATTTCTCCCGGATTTGGGCAACCTGTGCATCGACCAATACTCCCCCGTAGTCTAGACTACGATCGGTCATGGCGCGAGGGCATCGCGTAATTCGCGCCTCGCCGGTTACGATACATTTGCCAGCCGTAAATGAAATGGGAACGGTCCATCGCATGACCGTAAAAATGCATGACGAATGATCCCGCCAATGGCAGGACCGGTGGGCGCATACTCGTCGATGCGCTGAGGATTCACGGCGCCGACACGATCTTTTCCGTCGCCGGCGAAAGTTATCTGGCGCTCCTCGACGCGCTCTATGACGTCCAGAACGATATCCGCCTGATCACCTGCCGCAAGGAAACCGGCGCCTCCAACATGGCCGAGGCCTATGGCAAGCTGACCGGCAAACCCGGAATCTGCGTCGTCACCCGCGGTCCGGGGGCCTGCCACGCCAGCATCGGCGTCCATACCGCGTTCCAGGACTCGACGCCGATGATCCTGCTGATCGGTGACGTGCCGCGCCATGAGCGCGAGCGCGAAACCTTCCAGGAAGTCGATTACGGCTTCATGTTTGCGCCGCTCGCCAAGTGGGTGGTGCGCATCGAGGCGCCCCGGCGCATCCCGGAATTGATGGCCCGGGCGTTTCGTACCGCGACCTCGGGCCGGCCCGGCCCGGTGGCGGTGGTGCTGCCCGAAGACATGCTGTCCGAGATCTGCGACGTTCCCGACACCCCGCCCTATGAGACCACCCATGCCCATCCCGGCGATGGCGACATGGCGAAGTTGCGCGCCCTGCTCGCCGCCGCCGCCCGCCCGATGGTGATCGTCGGCGGCAGCGGCTGGACCGAGGAAGCCTGCCGGGACATCGCCGAATTCGCCGGCGCCAACGCGCTTGCGGTGTGCTGTTCTTTCCGCCGTCAACACATCTTCGACAACGACCATCCGAGCTACGCCGGCACGCTGGGCTTCAGCGCCACGCCGGCGCTGGCGCAACGGATCCGCGACGCCGACCTCATCGTGACCGTCGGCGCCCGGCTCGGCTCGATGACGACCCAGAGTTACGGCCTGATCTCGGCGCCGACGCCCGCCCAGACCCTCATCCACGTCCACGCCGATGCCAACGAGATCGGCCGTGTCTACCAGCCGGCGCTGGGCATCCAGTCCTCCATGGCGGCGTTCGCCGCCGCCGCCGCGGCGCTCGAGCCCATATCCGCCCCGCCGTGGCGCGACTGGCGCGAAGCGGCGCGCCGGGATTTTCTCCAATCCCTCGAGCCCGATCCCTATGACGGCAATCTCGATCTCGGCCGGATCATGGTGAGCTTGCGCGAGAGGCTGCCCGACGACGCCATCATCACCACCGAAGCCGGCAATTTCAGCGGCTGGACCCACCGTTTCCTGACCTTCCGGCGCCTCAACAGCCAGCTTGGCCCGACCAGCGGCGCCATGGGCTACGGTGTGCCGGCGGCGATCGCCGCCAAATTCGTCCACCCCGACCGGGTCGTCGTCGGATGTTCGGGCGACGGCGGCTTCCTGATGTCGGAGAACGAACTCGCCACCGCCGTGCGCTATGGCCTCGACCCCATCTTCCTGGTGTTCAACAACAACACCTACGGCACCATCCGCCTGCATCAGCGGCGCCATTACCCCGGCCGGGCTATCGGCACCGAGCTCACCAACCCGGATTTCGCCGCCCTCGCCAAGGCCTATGGCGCCTTCGGCGAGACCGTGACCGAGACGGCACAATTCGCCCCGGCCTTCGAGCGGGCGCTGGCGGCGAAGACCGCGGCGGTCATCGAGTTGCGCATGGACCGGGTCGACGACTGATACCAAAGGCCCTTGCGGCGCGGACTTCACGCCCTCGAGCAGGATCCGCCGCCAAGGACGCAGAACTTGGCGCAATGGGGATGGTTCAGGCTGACGCGGCCCGAGGCCTCTCGGAGGCTGTGCCCCATCTCGAACGACGCCTCATAGGGCAGCAGGGTGCACGACACTACCGCCGGCCGGTCGGCGCCCTTGCGCCGGATCACCATGCGCGAGGTCGCGCACATGATGTCCTGGGGCGAAACGCCGAGGACGGTCCAGCACGCCTCGGTGATCTCCGGCACCTCGGCGTGCCCGTCCATTTCCGGGAACAGCACCAGGGCGGCGGCATCATTGGCGTCGATGCCGATCCCCAACTCGGCGAACAGGGCGGCGTAGCCCCGGCGCAAACTGTCCTCGCCCTCGCCCCAGCGGGTGCGGCCGGCGACATGGACGGTGAAGCCGGCATCGGCGAGCCACCGGAGCCCGTCGATGGCGGGCGGCCAACTCCTCGGGCCGCGCTCGGTCTCATGCAGGCTTTGGCCGTAATGGTCGAGCGAGACGCGAAGGGCAAGGCCGGCGCCGAAGCGCTCCTTGAGGGCGAGAAGCGGCGCCTTCAGCCGCGCCATCGGCGCCATGGCGTTGGTCAGCACCAGGACCCGGAACCCCCGCTCCAGGCTTTCCTCGATGAGCGGGATGATTTCGGGGTTCATGAACGGCTCGCCGCCGGTGAAGCCGATCTCCCCGGTGGGCAGTTTTTCCCGCGCGATCTCATCGAGATAGGGCCGCAGGTCCCCAAGGGTGAAGTAAACCAGGTCGTCGTTCGTGGGACTCGATTCGATATAACAGTTCCGGCAGGTCACATTGCAGAGCGTGCCGGTGTTGATCCAGAGCGTCCTCAGCGCGACGAGATCGACCCCGGCGCGGCGGGCGCCGTCGGCGGTCACGTCCGGGTCGCGGAATTTTTTCTTCGCCCGGGTTTTTGCTGGTGTAAGGGCTGTTTCAGTCATCGCTTCGAACGGATGGTTGCCGGCAAGGCTGCATCCTCTACCCGAAAAGGAGGGGAGTTCATAATCAATTTATCGTGTTGGGCGACGCCGTTTCCAGGCTTTGGCAGCCGGCGGCGGATACAATCCGGTGACACCGAAGCCCGCCCCTGCCTCACCGAGAAGGCCGTTCGCCCTTGACCGTGACCCGGCGCAGCGTCCTGCGGTGCGACGGATCGAAGCCGGTGCGCCCATGGAGGGTGCAGCGGTTGTCCCACATGACCACATCGCCGATGCGCCAGACATGGCGGTAGATGAAGTCGGACCGTTCCACGGTCTCGATCAGCGTATCCAACAGCGCCCGGCTCTCCTGCCGCTCGAGACCGACGATGTGATCCGTCATCAGCCGATTGACGTAAAGCACCTTGCGGCCGGTTTCGGGATGGGTGGTGACGACGGGATGGGCGAAACGCGGCGCGTCGGGACTGATCTCGTTTTCCCTGATGGTGGCGTTGGCGTCGTAATCATAGACATTCAGCGCATAGACACCGGCAATATCGGTCTTGATCCCGCCGGGAAGCGCCTCATAAGCCCGATAGCAGTTGACGAACAAGGTATCGCCGCCGGCCGGCGGCACCTCCAGCGCATGGAGCATCGTCAGCTTGGCGGGAACCTCGTAGTAGCACTGGTCCGAGTGGAGTTGCATCTCGCCGTCGGGCAGCACGCCTTTCCAGTCCTCCCCCTCGACGTTCGAGACCATCATCACGAACGGGTTGGCATGGCTGACGCCGGGCGTCGTGCGCACCTCCTGCAATTCGCCGAACCGCGAGGCGAAAGCGATCTGCGCCTCGGTCGAGAGCCGCTGGCCCCGAAACAGCAGAACCAGATGTTCGCGCCAGGCATCGACGATCGTCGAGAACGTCTCGCCATCGAGGTCCCGACCGAGATCGACGCCGGCGATCTCGGCGCCCAAGGCGTCCGACAGCGGTTTCACTTCTATCGCCATCTCCCGGCTTTCCTCCGCTTGATCCAACCCAATGATAATCGAATTCCCACCGCCGCGCCATCCATCGCCAGGCGCCGGTGACGGGAAATGCCGCTGGCGGTCAGACCTCGATTTCGAGAGTCACCCGGTCGCCGTCGGCCAGGCCAAGGCGCTCGCGGATGCCGATGGCGGCGACGATCTCGATCTGATCGGCGGGATAGCCGGCGACCTCGGGCAAGACCACGGCGCCCCTGACGGCGCCCGAGACCGTCACCTTGTAGCATCTGGCGTTGCACCAGCCGGCGTCCGGCGGCTCGAGGATTTGGCCCTTTGCCGCCTTGACCTGGCGCCAGGCCGATCTCGCGGCCCTGTCCCGGAGGATGACGTTCAGGGTGCCGGGATAGGGATCGATGGCGAAGAGATCGATGAGCTGGCGGCGCGCCCATTCGGTCCGGGTAAAGAAGGCCCCCTCGCCCCGTCCGCTCGCCACCACGCCTGAAAGCGTCATCCGCGCCATCCGCCATCATACCCAAACCGCGCCACCGGCGGCGAGGACGATGGCCGCTTGGGTGGAACGAAAAAAAAGGCCCGCGAGGGATTTCCCCCGCGGGCCTCATGGTCATGGCCTCGTGGTCATGGAAGCTCCGACTAACTCGCGACCCCGAGATTTGTCAGGAACTTATCGACTTCGATACTGAGCTGCTCGCCCTCCTTGGCGAGTCCACCGGAAGCCTCGAGCAGCTGTTGGGCCGCCGCCCCGGTCTGGGTCGCGGCCTCGTTGACACCGGTGATGTTGGTGTTGACCTCCTGGGTGCCGTCGGCCGCCTGCTGGACGTTGCGGGTGATCTCCTGGGTCGCCGCGTCCTGCTCCTCCACCGCGGCGGAGATCGAGTTGGCGATTTCGTTGATCTCCTGGATGGTGGTGGAGATGCCGCCGATGGCGCCGACCGCTTCATTGGTGACGGTCTGCATGGTGCCGATCTGGGCGGCGATCTCCTCGGTCGCCTTGGCGGTCTGGTTGGCCAGGATCTTGACCTCCGAGGCGACCACCGCGAAGCCCTTGCCGGCGTCACCGGCGCGGGCCGCCTCGATGGTGGCGTTCAGCGCCAGCAAGTTGGTCTGGCTGGCGATGTCGTTGATCAGACTGACCACATCGCCGATCTTCTGGGCGGCATCCGCCAGGCCCTGGACCGTGACGTTGGTGCGTTCGGTCTCCTCGACCGCCTTACCCGCTATCGAGGCCGACTTCGCCACCTGCTCGCCGATCTCCTTGATCGAGGAAGAAAGCTCCTCGGTCGCCGAGGCCACCGTCTGGACGTTGGTGCTAGCCTCCTCGGAAGCGGCCGCCACCACCGAAGCCTGACGGCTGGTCTGCTCGGCGTTCGATGACAGCGCCTGAGAGGTGGACTCCATCTCGGTCGCGGCGGCGGCCACCGAGTTGACCACTTCCTTGACCTTGGTCGCGATCGTCACCTGCTCGGTGATCACCTCCCAGGTCAGCATCGGAGCGATGTAGTTGCCCGCCTTGTCGTTGATCGCCGAGATCTTGAGAGCCAGCGTCTCGTCGCCGACTTCGATGTTGGCTTCGTGAGGCAGGTTGGAAGGATCGCGCAGGATACGGCGCTGGTGTTCCGGGTTCTTGTGGAAGACATCGACGCACGCGCCCACGACCTCGTCCGGCTTCACCGGCAACAGATGCTGGATCTCGCGCAAGGTGGCGAGGCTGGCCTTGTTGGCGTAGTTGATGGTGAAGTCTTCCAGATCCAGGGTCAGGACGTTGATCGGCATCTGCTCGACCATCTGCATCAGCTGCGCCGCTTCCGCGTCGGCCTTGACCTTCGCGGTGACCACGCTCCAGGTCAGCATCGGCGCGATGTAGTTGCCTTCCTTGTCGTGGATCGGCGACACCAGCAGATCGAGGATCTCATCGCCGACCTCGATCTGGGCGGTGTGGGGCAGATTTCTCGGATCCTTGAGGATTCGGCGCTGATGCTCCGGATTCTTATGGAAGACATCGACGCACGCGCCGACGACGTCGTCCGCCTTCACCGGCAACAGGTGCTCGAGGGTCTTGAGGGTCTCGATGCTGGCCTTGTTGGCGTAGTTGATGGTGAAGTCTTCCAGATCCAGGGTCAGGACGTTGATCGGCATCTGCTCGACCATCTGCATCAGCCGCGCCGATTCCGCGTCGGCCTTGACCTTCTGGGTGACCACGCTCCAGGTCAGCATCGGCGCTATATATTTGCCGTCCTTGTCGTGGATCGGCGACACCAGCAGATCGAGAATCTCGTCGCCGACCTCGATCTGGGCGTTGTAGGGCAGCTTGCTCGGATCCTTGAGGATGGCGCGCTGGTGCTCCGGATTCTTGTGGAAGACATCGACGCACGCGCCGACGACGTCGTCCGCCTTCACCGGCAACAGGTGCTCGAGGGTCTTGAGGGTATCGATGCTGGCCTTGTTGGCGTAGTTGATGGTGAAGTCTTCCAGATCCAGGGTCAGGACGTTGACCGGCATCTGCTCGACCATCTGCATCAGCCGCGCCGATTCCGCATCGGCCTTGACCTTCTGGGTGATCACGCTCCAGGTCAGCATGGCGGCGGTGTAGTTGCCCTTCCCGTCGCGAATGGCGGTGACCAGCAGATCGAGGATCTCGTCGCCGACCTTGATCTGGGCGTGGTGAGGCAGGTTCCTGGGATCGCTCAGGATGCGGCGCTGGTGCTCCGGGTTCTGGTGAAAGACGTCGATGCACGAGCCCAAAAGATCGTCGGCCTTGATGGGCAATAGATGCTCGAGCTGCTTGAGAGTCGTCTTCGTCGACTCGTTGGCATAGGTAATGGTGAAATTCTCAAGCTCGCAGATAACGACATTGACCGGCATCTGCTCGACCATCTGCTGGAAGGATTCAAGATGCACCTGGGACGCTGCGGTCCCTTTGCCGCCTGGGCCGGTATTGGTGGGCGCCGAAGCGCCCGTCTGCTCGGAAGACGTGGCTTCCGCCGCTCCGTTATTTTCACTTTCGGTGTTCAACATCCCTTTGTCTCCTTGGGGTGCAATCGTTGGTCTCTGGGGTGAAATCTTTGGTCTCTCATCAGCCGGGTCGACCCCCTACATCTCGATCCGGCCGAAAATTCTTGGCCCATGCTTTTCACGTTGGTCGTCAAGTTATCCCAGCGGGAAAAAGCTAACGATGAACCGCGCCAAATGGGCTTGATACAATTACGAATTAAATGCATGTTGGTTAAATATTCGTTAAACGGACTTGTTAAATCGTTGATACGCGGCATTTAAATGCAGACACCTATTATGTTCAACTAGATTAATAATCTATATTATCTAATGTCCCTCCCTAACCTTTTTTCCTAATTAATTCCACATCCTAGCCATCCCGCCCTTCGCCACGGGATGGCCCTTGGACCCCTTCATTCATTCCGTTAGCGAGCACTGAGTCGTGGTTTGAGGGCGAATTCTTTCTCCTCGCCCGAATTTCCTGCATGAAACCGGTGATGAACCCGACCCGCGCCAAGGCGTTCCGGCTATCTGCCCGGCGTTGCCCCGTTACCGTCGCGAGGCCCGTTGGGGCATCGGAGCGCCCGCCCCACGGTGTCATTTCTCCGCACCCGGCCTAGTCGATGGCGGTCAATCGACCATACACTAACTGCGAGTATTACTGACTATGTTTATCGTTATAATGGTACTTTTGTTGTTTGAAAGTCGTTTCGCCTGGTGAACTTTGGCGCTAATCCCGTTTAATGATCGGTTTTAATTAACTGTGTTATTCTACGTTGTTTTCTGTTGTATTCTCCGACTTGTCGTGTATATTACCGTGCTTCACCCCGCAAGGTATTGGGATAAAACAATTTTTTTAATCTGCCGTGTAGCCGGGGGCAGTCCCCGGCCTTCTTCGAGAGGCGGATTTCATACCCGTCACAGTCGGACCGACGCGGCGTTGCGCCATGTTGCCGTACGATGATAGGTCCAGCGTTACAGTAGCCGGAGTTGATGGGGGAAATGGCCCGAGCTACAATACAGAATTGGCAAACCTCGCTACCCCCTGGCGACTGTGCCGCCTGTCCGATCCGGAAGTTCGCGGCCTATGCGGGCGCATCACGCGGTTCTCTGAAATTTCTGCGCTCTTGCCGGCTGGGAGAGCGCGTCCTGCCGCCCAAGCGGAACATCTACCGGGAAGAGAGGGAAGCGGACGAGCTCTTCACCCTTTATGACGGCTGGGCCTTCACTTACAAGCTCCTGCCCGATGGGCGCCGCCAGATCCTCGATTTCCTGTTACCGGGAAGCTTCATCGGCCTGCATGTGCTGTGGTTCAAGGCCATGCCCCATTCGGTGCAGAGCCTGACGTCCGTCAGCCTGTGTGTGTTCGACAAGGAGAAGTTCCGCGATCTTCTCAGGCGCAAGCCCGAGTATGAGCGGGAACTGCTGAAATATTCGGCCTCCTGCCAGGCCTTGTCGGACGAGCGGCTCTCGGACCTCGGACGGCGCACGGCGAAGGAGCGGATCGCCCGGCTGATTCTCGAGATACATGATCAATTGGCCGACCGTGGCATGGTGGACCGCGGGTCCTTCCCCTTTCACGTCCGCCAGGAGCATATCGCCGACGCCCTCGGCCTGACCAAGGTCCATGTCTCCCGCACCCTCCAGGGCCTGCGCCACGAGGGGCTGGTCGAGATCGGCCGTCAGACGGCGAATATCCTGGATCTCAGAGGCCTACGAGAGCTTACTGGCTTCACCGAAAGGCGCGCCCTGCAACTGTGTTAGCTGTCTGTCGTCCACAGCCGGCACCGCTATTACGGCTTGCCTGGTGTCGCGGCGTCCCATACAGGCCCCATACAGACAGAGGCTTCAGGCGGTCGTCTTTTCCAGGACCTCGGGGTTGAGAACGCGGACCGGCCCGCCGTCGAGGTAGGCGCCGATGTCGTCGACCGCGTGGTCGAAATAGACCCGGTAATTGTCATCCGTCACGTAGCCGAGATGCGGGGTGATCACCGTGTTTTCGAGGCCCCGCAACGGATGGTCCAGGGGCAAGGGCTCGACATCGTAGACATCGAGGCCGGCGCCGGCGATGGTTCCGTCCTTCAACGCCGTTATCAGTGCCGCCTCCTCGATGACGGGACCACGGGAGGTGTTGACGAGGGTGGCCGTCGGCTTCATTTTGGCCAGTTCGCCGGCGCCGATGAGGCCTCTCGTGCGGTCGCTCAGCACGGTGTGGATGGTGATCACGTCGCTGGTCGTGAGCAGTTCCTCGAAGCCCACCTGCCTGACGCCGACTTCGGCGCTGCGCTCCCCGGTCAGGTTCTGGCTCCAGGCGATGACGTCCATCTCGAACGCCTTGCCGACCGCGGCCACCCTGGCGCCGATCTTGCCGAGACCGATCACCCCCAGCACCCTGCCCTTGATCGCCCTGCCAAGCGCCGTCTGCCATCGGCCCTCGCGGGTCGCCCTGTCCTCTTTCGGAATGTTGCGCATGAGCGCCAGGATCAGGGCCCAGGTCAGCTCCGCCGGAGTATACCCAACGGACTCGGTGCCGCTGACGATGACGCCCCGGGCCGTCGCCGCATCGAGGTCGATGGAGAGGTTGCGCATCCCGGTGGTGACCAGCAGCCTCAAATTGGGCAGATTGCCGATCAAGGCGGCCGGAAACGGCGTGCGCTCGCGCATGATCACGACGATGTCGAAATCCCTCAGCCGTTCGGCGACCGCGTCCGCATCGGCGAGATGGTCGTTGAACACGTCTATATCGGCCCGCTCGGCGACGGCCGACCAGTCCGCCACCTCCAGGGCGACGTTCTGGAAATCGTCTAGAATTGCAATACGCGTCTTGTCCGCCATCTTCTTCCTTTCACTCCGCCCTGCCCTCTCGCTTCACGGTGCGTTTGCCGACCAATGTGTCCACCGTTTCGAAAAATGCGGCGATTAACGGCCGGTTCCGGCGTTCCGCCAGACAGGCGACGTAAGCATAGATGTGCATCCGGGCGTTGGATACCCTGAGCGTCTTCAGGTGTTCGTGGGAGGCGAACTCGGATTCCGACACCACGCCGATACCGAGACCCCGGATCACCGCCTCTCGGACGGCTTCACGATCCTTGATCTCCATGACCGGGCGGATCTTGACGCCCGCCCGGTCGAGCGCCGAGAAGAATGCCTTTCGGGTGGTGGAGCCGGCGCCGCGCAACACCATCTCCTGGCCGTCGAGTTCCTCGATGGCGATGGCGCGCCGATCGGCCAAGGGATGCGCCGCATTCACCATCACCAGCACCTCATGCCGGTTATAGAACTTGCAGAAGAAGCGCGGGTCCCGCTCTTCATGTCCGAGAATCCCGATATCGCTATCGAATTCCGCCAGGCTCTTCAGGACCTCATCGGTGCTTCCCAGAACCACGGAGAACCGCAGCTTGGCATGGCTGGCGCCGAACGCCTCCAAAAGCTCCATCACGTCGTACGGGCCGATGGCGCTGAAGTTCAGCTCACCCGCCTGGAGTTCCTGGGCCGCGCGAAGGAACTTCACGGCCTCTTCTTCGTGACCGAACAACCCATCGGTGATGATCAGCAACGAACGTCCAACACCGGTCAACGCGACACTGCGTCCGCGCCGGTGGAACAGCTCGACGCCGAAGTAATCCTCGAGCGAGCGCACGTGGGTCGAAACCGTCGGTTGACCCACATTCAGGACCTTGGCCGCGGCGGTGAAGCCGCCTTCCTTGGCGACCATATGAAACGCCTGAAGCCACTTCTCATACATCGTTCAGATCAATAGGTACTGACATTTTTACAATTTCACTGATAATAGGCTTGGTGATATTTTACATCAAGCCGAACGCCCCGGCCGCGTGCCAAGGCGGCCAGGAAGCGACATCGGCAAGGGGAGGCAGGCGATGAGCGCAAAGAGCGTCGAACTCAATGGGGTTGGTTACCGCTGGCCGTCCCGGCCCGTCGTCGTCGTCTGCATCGACGGCGGCGATCCGGCCTATTTCGACCGGGCGGTCGCCGACGGCATCGTCCCCAACGTCGCGCGTTTCATGCAAGAGGGGTTCGGCGCCATCGCCCACGCGGTGGTTCCCACCTTCACCTGCCCCAACAACATATCGATCGCCACCGGCAGCCCGCCATCGGCCCATGGCATTTCAGGCAATTACTACCTCGATACCGACACCGGCCGGGAAGTGGTGATGACCGACCCGGCGCTTATGCGCTCGAGCACCATCTTCGAAAAATTTTCCGTCGCCGGCGCAAAGGTCATCGCCATCACCGCCAAGGACAAGCTGCGCCTGCAGTTGGGCAAGGGAATGGACATCGCCGGCGGCGCCATCTGCTTCTCGTCCCAGGTCGCCGACCGCTGCACCCTGGAAGAGAACGGCATCGAGGACGTGCTCGATTTCGTCGGCCGGCCCTTGCCCGACATGTACTCGGCCGATCTGTCCCTGTTCGTGCTCGACGCCGGCATCAGGTTCATGGAACAGGCGCGCCAGCCCGACATCATGTATCTCTCCCTTACCGATTTCATCCAGCACAAATACCCGCCGGGCGAGAGCGAGGCGAACGCCTTCTATAAGGACCTGGATGTGAGGTTCGGCCGCCTGGCGGCGCTCGGCGCCGTCGTCGCGCTGACGGCGGACCACGGCATGAACGACAAATCCAAGGCCGACGGCACGCCCAACGTGATCTGGCTTCAGGATCTGCTGGATGAGAAGTTCGGCGCCAAGTCGACGACGGTCATCTGCCCGATCACCGATGCTTTCGTCGGCCACCACGGCGCCCTTGGCGGCTTCGTCCGGGTCTACTGTACCGAGGCCGCGACACCCCAAAGCGTGATCGAATTCGCCGCCGCCATCGCCGGCATCGAATCGGTCCATGACAAGGCGGCGGCGGCGGCGGAATTCGACCTGCCGCCGGACCGCGAGGGCGACGTGGTGGTGATCAGCGACGCCGGGACCTGCATCGGCTCCTCGGCGGCGAACCACGATCTCTCGGGCCTCGAAGGGCACCGGCTGCGCACCCATGGCGGCGTCTCCGAGCGCCGGGTGCCGTTCATCATATCGGCGCCCCTGAACGAGACCTACCGCGCCCGCGCCGCCAATGGTGTCGTCAACAACTATGAGATCTTCGACTACGCCATCAACGGCGCCGAGGTGAGCGCGGACGCGGCCGAAGAATTGCCCCAAGAGTTGGGAGCGGCGTCATGAGCCGCACGGCCCGGGCGGCGGTGTTCGAGGCCCCGAACGCGCCCTTCGTCATGCGCGATTACCCGCTTCCCCCGCCCGGTCCCGGCGAGATATTGGTGCGGGTGAAGATGACCACCATTTGCCGCTCCGACATCCACTCCTGGGAGGGCAAGAGGCACAATCCCTGTCCCGGCATCCTCGGCCATGAGATCATCGGCGCCATCGCCGAAATCGGCGACGGCGCCGGCGACGACATGCGGGGCGCGCCCCTGGCGGTGGGCGACCGCGTGACCTGGACCTTGGGGATTTACTGCGGCCACTGTTACTACTGCCGGGTCCTCGACATGCCCCAAAGGTGCGTCTCCTTGCGCAAATACGGTCACGACGCCGCCGACGTGCCGCCCCACCTTCTCGGTGGCTTCGCCGAGTACTGCTATTTGCAGCCGGGCACCGGCATCCTGCGGCTTCCCGACGATCTCAGCGACGAGGAGGCGACGCCCTTGAATTGCGCCGCCGCGACCATGGTGTGTGTCACCGAGGAGGCCGCCATCGGCATCGGCGACGCGGTGGTGGTGCAGGGCCTCGGCTTGCTCGGGATTTTCGGTGTCGCCCTCGCCCGGGCCAAGGGCGCGCGTTTCGTGATCGGCCTCGATTCGGTCCCCGACCGCCTTGAAATGGCGCGGAAGTTCGGCGCCGATCTGGTGCTCAACGTCAGCGAGATGTCGGCCGAGGCGGTGGTGGCGGCGGTGCGCGACGCCTGCCCGGTGGACGGCCCGGATGCGGTCATCGAGGTCTGCGGCGTCCCCGAGGTGATCCCGGACGGCCTTCGCATGTTGCGCAAGGGCGGCCGTTACGTCATCGCCGGGATCGTCTTCCCCGACGCCAACGTCAATATCGACGCCAACATGATACTGACCAAGTGGATCACGATGTGCGGCGTTCACAATTATCACCCGCGGCATCTCGTCGAGGCGCTCGATTTCGTCTATCGCAACCGCGGCGTCTTTCCCTTCAAGGAGCTCGTAAACGGCCGTTTCAGCCTCGACGATCTGGATACGGCCTTCAAACAGGCGGCGGAGCGTCAGGTTCTGCGCGCCGCCATCGTCCCCTAGCCGGCATATGGCCGGGGACGGCCTGGCAACCGGCCGGCAAAGGTTAACGGCCTTGTAACTGGCCGATTGCGAAAAACGGTGGAAATGGTATGTTTGAAAGACCAATAACGCCTGACAAAATAGAACCATAATAGCCGGGCGGGGTAGCCCGGTACTTCAACCGAACACGGGAGGACAAAATGAAACGCATATTTACTTTAGCGGTCTCGGCGCTGCTCTTGGCGCTGGGAACGATTCCAGGAGCGATGGCCGCGAAGGACGACGGAACGGCCAAACCTGGCGTTCTCATGGTCGGCTTCATCCCGGCCGAGGACGCCCGGGCGATGATCCGCCAATCGAAACCCATCGCCGACAAACTTGCCAAGGCGATCGGCATGAAGGTGGAGTTGTTCGTCGGTTCCGATTACAACGCCACCATCGAGGCGCTGCGTGCCGGCCACATCGACGTGGCCCTGCTCGGCCCGTTCTCGTACGTCCTGGCGACCACCCAGGCAGACGTCGAGGCCTTCGCCATCACCGTTACGGCGAAGACCATGCAGCCGGGCTACCATTCGATCATCATCACCCTGAAAGACAGCCCGATCAATTCCCTCATGGACATCAAGGGCCGCACTTACGCCTTCGTCGATCCGGGCTCGACCTCGGGTTACATGGTGCCCTCCGCCTTCTTCGAAAGGGCCGGCATCGTGCCCGAGAGGGACTTCAAGCAGGTGATGTACTCGGGCGGTCATGACGCCAGCATCGTCGCCGTGGCCGAGGGCAAGGTCGAGGCGGCGTCGGTGGCCGACCGCATCCTCGAGCGGGCTTTCGCCAAGGGTCTGGCGGACCGTAAGAAGATCAAGGTGATCTGGCAGTCGGATCTGATCCCGAACAATCCGATGCTTTACCGCAAGGCCCTGTCGGAAAGCTTGAAGAAGAAAATCCGCGACGCCTTTTTCGGCTTCAAGAACCTGGCATTCGGCGAGATGGGCACGGTCGCCCGCTTCGACCCGGCCACGGACAAGACCTATGACGTGATCCGGAAAATCGCTTCGGCGTTGAATCTGGATCTCACGAAGAAGGGCGAAAAGAAAAAGAAGAAGAAAAAGTAATTTTATAGCGTCGCGGTTAGCGCGGGGCGGGTGACGCTTTTCCCGCCCCGCCGCCGCCCGCGTTTCTCAACCTTTATCGGTCGGACCGTCGCTGGCGGCGAAGAGCGCAGGCGAACTCATCATGGCTGACCCTGTTCAAGCGGCCCAGGAAGACGTGCTTGCCGCGCTGATCGCGCGCAAGAAGTGGCGGTTCCACCACATCGCATTCATGGCGGTGGGCATCGCCTTCCTCGCTTGGGCCGCCGACGGCGTCGACCTGAGTCCGAAGGAGCTTGCCGACGGCATCCCCAAGATCGCCAAATATTTCGCCTTGATGATACCGCCCAAGTGGGTCTTCGCCGATACCGTCTGGCAGCCCGCGATCGAGACCGTCTATATCGCGATTTGGGGAAACGTACTGGCGACGCTGATCGGTCTTCCCCTCGGGGTGCTGGCGGCCCGCAATATCACCCGGCTGGCGCCGTTACGGTTCTTCGCCAAGGGGACCCTCAACCTACTTCGCAGCATCTCGGAACTGATCTGGGCGATCTTCTTCGTCGCCGCGGTGGGGTTGGGTCCCTTCCCCGGCGCCGTGGCGCTCGGCATGAACTACGCCGGCATCCTCGGCCGGCTCTATGCCGAGGCGATGGAGAATATCGACCCGGGACCGGTCGAGGCCATCCAGGCCACCGGGGCGGGGCGCATCCAGGTCATCCTCTTTGCCATCTTTCCCCAGGTGCTGCCGCAGTTCGTGACCTACATGCTCTATTGGTTCGAGGTCGGGGTCCGTTCCGCGACCGTGCTCGGCATGGTCGGCGCCGGCGGCATCGGCTTCGAGCTGGTGACGACCATCAGGTTGTTCGAGTTCCGCGAGACCGCGGTTGTCCTGCTTATCATCCTCGCCATGGTGACGATCATCGATCTGGCCTCATCGATGATCCGAAGCAGAATCTACTGAGGCTCCGATACGGCTGTGAGAGGGAATCAGGGAATGTGTTCGAGGAAACCACCGAAAGTTCACCGCCGCGCCTTGAACGGGGCCGATCGATGATCACGCTCGAGAATGTAAGCAAAACCTATGAAGGCGTCAGCAAGATCGTCGCCCTCAGGAACGTCAGCATCGAGGTCAAGGAGGGCGAGTTCCTGGTGATCCTGGGCCCATCCGGGGCGGGAAAATCGACCCTGATGCGCTGCATCAACCGGCTGGTGGTGCCGACCGGCGGGAGAATCCTTCTCGATGGCCGCGAGGTGACGAGCCGCCGGCGCGAACTCCGCGCCGCGCGGCGGGATATCGGCATGGTCTTCCAGCAGTTCAACCTGGTCAAACGGCTATCGGTGCTGATGAACGTCCTCAGCGGACGGCTTGCCTATCATACCTTCTGGCCCAGCCTGCTTTACAGATTCGACCAAGACGACAAGCGCATCGCCATCGAATGTCTGACGCGGGTGAACATGGAGCACAAGGCGTTCCAGCGCGCCGACACCTTAAGCGGCGGCGAGCAGCAAAGGGTCGCCATCGCCCGGGCGCTTGCCCAGGAACCGAAAGTCATCCTCGCCGACGAACCGGTGGCGAGCCTCGACCCCAAGATCGCGCGCCAGGTGCTCACCTATCTCAAGCAGATCGCCGGCGAACTCGGCATCACCGTGCTTTGCAACCTTCACCAGGTCGAATACGCCCGCGAATATGCCGAACGGGTCGTCGGCCTGTCACAGGGCACCGTCGTCTTCGACGGGCCGTCGGGCAAGTTGACGGACGACATCCTGCAACAGATTTATTACCGGGACCCGGAGACGGCCGATGACCGCGATTGACGGCGCCGTCGCCGCCGCCCTGCAGCTGGAGTCCGTCCGCCGCCGCCGCCGGTTGGTGAAGGCACTCGGCTGGACCAGCCTCGCCCTCGCCGTTCTGTGGTTCACCGCCAATGAGATCGGCCTCAATCCCATCGCCCTGGCGAAGGGCCGCGTACACATGTGGGACTTCCTCACCCGCATGTTCCCACCCGATCTGAGCTACATTCAGTTTCTCGGACGGGCGACGGTCGAGACCGTCCAGATCGCGGTCTGGGGAACATTGCTGGCGGTGGTGTTTTCCATCCCGTTGTCCCTGCTGGCGGCGCGCAACACCACGCCATTGATCAGGATCCCCTGGTTCAACGAGCATTGGGAGCGGCTTGGCCTTCACCTATTGGTCTTTCACACCACGAGGATGTTCCTCAACTGCCTTCGCGGCATCAACGAATTGATTTTCGCCCTGATCTTCGTCAGCGCCGTCGGCCTCGGTCCCTTCGCCGGTGTCCTTGCCATCGCCTTGCACGCCACCGGCATGCTGGCGAAGTTCTGCGGCGAGGAGATCGAGGGAGTCGACCGCGGCCAGGTCGAGGCGATGCAGGCCACCGGCGCCTCGAAGATGCAGGTCATCCTCTTCGCCGTCATCCCCCAGGCCATTCCCGCCTTCATCAGCTATTCGATCTTCCGTTTCGACGTCTCCATCCGCTCGGCGACCGTCTTGGGGCTGGTCGGCGCCGGCGGTCTCGGCTTTTCCCTGATCAAGACCCTGAAGCTCTTCAGATACCCCGAGACAGCGACCTGCATTCTGGTTATCTTCTTGTTGGTTTGGGCGACCGACTGGGTCTGCTCGAAGTGGCGGGCGAAGATTATCTAGCCCCAAGGTTTCATGCCATGACGACAAAACCGGTAGCCGGGCGGAAATTCACCGCTTTCATCTACATCGGCCTGCTCCTCGCCGTTGGTTTCGGCGCGGCGTCCTGTGGCCCCAGCAATGAGGAACTCTTGGCGGAACGTCTCAAGCAAGGAAAGGCGCTGATCGCCAAGGGTCAGTACAGGGCGGCGACGATAGAACTGGAGGAGGCGGCGAAGCTCGACATCGACGCCATGGAGCCGAGGATGCTGCTCGGCGACACCTATCGCCGGCTAAAGGATTACGATAAGGCCTTCGCGGCCTATCGGGCGGCCAAGAAGGTCGACCGCTACGTCGCCGCGCCCCACATCGAAAACGCCCTGTTGCGGGTGGAGGTGGGTGACATAGACTCGGCGATCGAGGAGCTCAACCACGCCATCGAGTTGGATCCTTACAACATCAAGGCGCTGTTGAATTTGGGGAAGATTTCCCGCCTGCCGCGCCCGCCGCCCAAGGACGGCGATGCCTTGGGGCGTTTCGTCAACCCCGACCCCGAAGCGGGTTTCCAACGCGCCGAGATGAACCTCGTGCGCGTGGTCGAGATCGCGCCCGATCACATCGTCGCCAATTATGAGCTCGCCAAGACCTACGATGAATGGGGCAAGCGGGATAAAGCCGCCGCCGCCTGGAGGAAAGTCCGCGAGCTCACCGGCGGCAAACCGGAACACGCGGCGATCGCGGCGGAGGCCGCCAAGGCCCTGGCGCGCTGAGCGGCCAAGGCCGCCTGCCGGGCGCCAAGCCATCTATCGATCGTTTCAATGGTCAACGCTATTTTTGATATTGGATCGATTTGATGCGCCGTGATAATCGTTCAAGCAAGCATACGGGTCGGGACGTTTCCTAATCTTGGACGATGGGGTCCTGGACGATGGCGACGAACCGCGCAGGGAGAGGTCCATGAGTTCGGCAGGGTTAGGCTACACGCCCAAGGGGCTTTACATCGGCGGCGAGTGGACGCCCGGCGTCGCCGGCGAGACCCGGGTCACCATCAACCCATCGAATGGCGAACGGCTGGCCGAGGTCCCCTGGGCCGGCGAGGAAGACGTCGATCTCGCCGTTAAGGCGGCCAAGCGCGCGGCCCCCGATTGGGCCAGGACACCGCCGGGCGAACGCGCCAGGTGCCTCGAGGCGCTGGCCGAGAGCATCCTCGCCAACGCCGAGGAGCTGGCCCTCATCGACGTCTACGATTCGGGAAACACCCTATCGGGGATGCGCGGCGACATGACCTGGTCGGCGGATACGCTGCGCTATTTCGCCGGCCTGGTGAGGGAGCTCAAGGGAACCACCTTCATCAACGGCCCCGATCATTTGAACATGACCCTGCGCCAACCCTACGGGGTGGTCGCCAAGATCGGCGCCTTCAACCATCCCTTCCGTTTCTGCGCCGAAAAGGTGGCGGCGCCACTCGCCGCCGGCAACTGCGTCGTCGTCAAGCAGCCCGAGCAGACGCCGCTCGGCGGTTTGCGCTTCGCCGAGCTTTGCGACGGCATTTTCCCGCCCGGCGTGGTCAATGTCGTCACCGGCGACGCCATCGCCGGCTCCGCCCTGGTGCGCCACGCGGATGTCTCGAGGATCGCCTTCATCGGTTCGGTCGAGACCGGACGCATCATCGCGCGGGAGGCCGCCGAGGGGATCAAGGAGGTTACCCTCGAACTCGGCGGCAAGAACCCGATCATCATCTTCGCCGATGCCGACGCTACCAAGGCTGCGTCCCTGGTGCTCAAGGGCATGAACCTCAACCGCCAGGGACAGTCCTGCAGCTCGACCTCGCGGGTTTTCGTCCATGAGAGCCTTCACGACGAGGTCATCGAACGGCTGGTGGAGGGCGCCCGGAAGTACCGGGTCGGTCTGCCCTGGGAGGAGGACACCGACGTCGGCCCGGTGGTCTCCGAAGATCAGTACGACCGGGTCATGGGGTTCATCGGGTCGGCCAAGGCGGAAGGCGCGAAACTGCTGACCGGCGGCGGCCGCCCCGACGGCGAGAACCTCGGCCGCGGCTTCTTCATCGCGCCGACGGTGTTCGACGCGGTGACGCCGGAGATGCGCATCGCCCGGGAGGAAATCTTCGGCCCGGTGATGTCCGTCCTGACGTGGCGCGATTACGAACAGATGATGGAGACCGTCAACGGCCTGATGTACGGGCTCACCGCCGCCATCGTCACCAACGATCTCAAGCTCGCCATGCAAACAGCCGACAGGATCCAGGCCGGCTACGTGTGGATCAATTCATCGGGCCGCTATTTGGGCGCGCCCTACGGCGGCTGGAAGCAGAGCGGCCTGGGCCGCGAGGAATCGCTGGATGAGTTGCTGAGCTACACCCAGATCAAGAACATCAACCTCGCCTGGTAGCGCCGGCCAGGCATGGCGCGAGAGATTGGCGGGAGCGCCGGCATGATCGGGACATCGGCGAGCAACGAAAAGTTCATCGAATTGTTATCCGGCCTCTTCGCGCGGACGGGCTCGGGCGCGGGCTCGCGCCCCTATCGGGACGACGCGGTGACCATGGCGGAGCACATGTTGCAGACCGCCGCCCTGGCCGAGCGCGCGGGTGCGCCGCCCCATCTGGTCGCCGCCGCCCTGCTTCATGACGTCGGGCACTTCGGCACCGATTTCCCGGAGAACGACCGGGATGGGAGACACGCGGCCATGCTGGGGGCGCGGACCGACCGCCGGCACGAGGAAGCGGGGGCCCGGCTGCTGGCGCCCTTCTTCGCACCCGAGGTGACCGAACCGGTCCGCCTGCACGTGGCCGCCAAGCGTTACCTTTGCGCGGTGGAACCCGGCTTCCTCGAGCTGCTGCCGCCGCAAACGGCGCACACCCTCGACCTCCAGGGCGGTCCGATGCCGCCGGACGAGGTCGCGGCGTTCGAGGCCACCGTCGGCGCCGAGGACGCGGTGAAGCTCAGGCGCTGGGACGAAGGGGCCATCGTGCCGGGTCTGGCGACGCCGGACTTCGCCCATTACCGCCGGCTGATCGAGGACCTGCTCAAGGGCTGATCCAAACCCCGCCGCGACCGCCGGCGCCGAACAGCTTCACGGCATTGCCATGGGCGATCGCCTTGGCGACCTTGCGCGGTAGCAGGGCCAGCCATCGGCGGTGTTCCTCCACCAACCCGGAATAGATCTCCCAGCGGCCGTTGATATAGGTGTCGGTGCCGACCATGAAACGGCCGGGATGGTCGAGGAACAGTTGGCGCCAGGCCGGATCGAGGCGCCCGTCGGGCACGATGTCCTCGGCGCGGAACGATAACTCGGTCCAAAGCTGGGGATAACGCTCCAGGAGCCGGCGGATCATCCCGGGCGGCGCCGCCATGCCGGCATGGGCCCACAGGATCTTGAGCTTCGGCTCGATGGCGAACAGGGCGCGCAGCGGCCGGGCCCCGGAGTGGACGTGGAGGATGATATCCCGCGCCACCGCCATGCGGATCAACCGCCTGATCTCGGGCGTTCGCGCATCGCTTTCATAGAGCAGATGGAACTCGCCGATGCCCCGGTAGACGCCGCGCCCGAGCCGCCCGGCGACATAGTCGATGACCCCCCGGTCGCGGAACCACCCTATATCCACCCTGCCGCGATAGGGCCTGAGGATCGGCACGATGCGCTCCTTGTCTTCGCGGTAGAGCTTGAGCGTGCCGTCGTCGGGGGTGCTGGAGACCAGCGCCCTGGCGACACCCGCCGCCGTCAACTTGTCGAGGATGACGCGGGGGCTATATGATTCCCAGGCCTCGCGGCTGTAATGGACATGGGTATCGAAGATCGGCAGCATCTTCTCGGCCGCCACCGCTGGCGCCGACAATGCCATCGCGGCCAGCGCCACGGCCAACAAGCCCACCGACAGAGTTTTCACCGCTCCCCCCATCATTGGCGGCAATACTAGGCCATTATCCACTCGCGTGGAATCGCTCCGGCCCGGTTGTGCCGCTTGCCGATATCTGGTCCAATCGCCGGGCGATGGGTCCGTTGGCCAAAATTCGATCGGGGATTCTCCTCTGCGCCTGGCTGCTGGCGCTGGTCCCGGCGGCGGGGGCGCGGGCCGAGTTGATCGTCGTCGCCAACGAATACGCCGGCACGCTTTCGATCATCGACGGCGAAACCGGCGCCGCGCGGACGCTCGACGTCGGCGGGGACCCCCACAACCTGGCGGTGACGGCCGGCGGCGGGCGGGTCATCGTCACCCATCCGTCCGCCGGGCAGGTAAGCGTCATCGACCCCCGGACGCCAAGGGTGTTGAAGCGTTTTGCGGTCCCGGGCCGGCCGCACGGCGTCGCCGTCGGCGCCGATGACCGTTGGGCCTTCATCGGCGCCGAAACCGGCCGCAGGCTTTACCGCCTCGATCTCGCCAAGCTCGAACTCGCCGGCGCCTCCGCGATCGAGCCGGCGCCCCACAATCTGGCGGTGACGGCAACCGGGCGGGCGTGGATAACGGTCCAGGGGGGAAGCACGCTTTGGCTGGTGGAGCTCGCTAGCGGCGCGCCGGTCCATCGCCTGGACACCCCGGCCACGCCCCACGACCTCGCCCTTAGCCGCCAAGGCGGCGGCCTCTGGGTGACCAACTGGGGAAGCCCGGACGTCTTCCTCGTCCAGGGAGACCCGCCACGGCTTCTCACCGTCAAGATCGGCGGCCGCCAGCCCCATCATGTGGCACTGACGCCGGACGGCGCCGGCGCGTGGATCACCAATCACGGCTCCGAGGACATCAGCGTCATCGACACCGCCAGGCGGCGCGAGGTTGCGCGCATCAGTGTCGGCGAGGCGCCCCATCATGTCGCCTTCTCGCGCGACGGCCGCTGGGCCTACGTCGCCAACAGCGGATCGAACGACGTTTCCGTCATCGACGTCGCCGCCCGGCGCGAGGTCCGCCGCCTGGCGGCGGGCGACCACCCCCACGGCATCGTCACCATCCCTGGGAACGTCGCGTCGTTCGACGCCCCCGATCACGGCAAGAGGCTGAGCATTCCCCGAGGCGGTTTTTTGCTGAAGCGAGGGCGCGGCAGGGTGCTGGTGGAGAGGGCGGCGGCTAAGTAAGCTGCGAGGGCAACGTATTAGCGACGAACTTATGGACCCGGCAAATCGAGAAATCTTCGGAGCGTTGATCAGGCTGGCTACTAGGCTGTCGCCAACGCAGATCATTCGCGGAGCCAACGCTGCGGGCTTGCTGCATGATGCAGAACGTCGCGACACCGCCGATGGGATCAATGATCTGCGAATCGCCTTCGATAAAGAGAACTCCCTGGACGAGCAAAAAGCCCGGCGTAGTCTATGCTTGCTCGCCCAGCAGTGGATGTTAGACGTTGGCGTGGATCGTGTTCAAACCACCTTGGGGGTGAGCGGGCTAGAGTTTGTCGATAATGAGTTTCGACGGCTAGGTAGCCAACCCTCCGTTAGTGCCTCGGGGCTTCCCGGCGTCACTTTAAAAACGAGTGCGGAGCCTGATCGAGACAACACACATCACAAAACGTTGCCGGCCCACGCCACAGTCTATGCCCGCGTGGATGCCAGAGTTATCCGTGCCAATCGTTTCGCCGCCTCGGGTGCGGTGCCAGTTGAGCAAGTCCAAGCCGAACACGCGACAAGCTTAGCGAGCCTAACACGTCTTCGGGATACCCTTGGTGGCCTACATGGGAGCGATGCGGCGGGGGAGGAGGAACGAAATACTCAAGAGAGTCCTCTAACCGAAACGGAACTTAGCGATCTGAGGTCCGTGGTAAAATCCGCCATCGAATTGCATCAGGTCAGTAGCTTTTCAGAACGAATCGTAGATGCGCACAAGGCGTTGCTGAATGTTCTGGATGGTATAAACGAGATCATCCAGAAGATGGCTGAAACCGTAGAATCGCTCGGGGATTTGGGAAAGCAAATAGGGAATGCTGCTAAGTCTTGGGCCGTTCTTATTGTGGCTGTTGCAGCCTTCTTTATCTAACCATCCCAGACCATTCGCGGTATGCACAGTAGTGCCCCTGCACCAAATGTTTGTAACAGAGGAAATCTATAGATGCAGAAACGTAAACAGTTAGTCCTAGACGATAAATATTTCGATTTTAACGATTCACTTCAGGCCGAGGGGTACGAGCGGCAAAGCTATGGCGTCAATCGTGGCGACTCTATTTGGTGGGCACGCCAACGTTGCCACGACGATGAAGAAATTCGGCATTTCATCTTTGGTTTACGGCAGCAGTTTCGGGATTGCCTGATAAAGCAATTCCCTGGTGAAGCCGTCGTTAGTGCCATGCTAGATGACGGCGAAGACCCGAACCACTTTTTCGTGTTCGTGGGCAGTTTCGCAGATACACAGCACTCTCCCACTTTGCAGGAAATGGCGTTGCTTTTCTGTGGGCGGTTGAAGGCCGAATTGAATCTTGATCTTCACCCCTCCTTCTTTAAGGTGGAAAAATCATAGAGCGGGAAACCACCGGGGATGCCGACGGATGCTGAGAAATTGGCAACACCTCCGCTCAATTTTGACAGCAATCATGCTGCTGCTTGTGGCGAGTCTCGGGTCATTTGCACAATCACAACAACCACCCCTAACTCCAACTGAATCCAGCCAGCCGACAAAGGCCGATGCCGGCTCTTCCGGTCAACCGGCCCCTGAGAGCGAGCGCAAAGCCGAGGCTAGAACACCCGCCTTGAAAGTGGGGCCAGCCTCTAACGCTCCTGACGATGCCACCAAGAAGAGAGAAGGGCACAATAAGGAATCGATGACCGATTGGTGGCTCATGATTTTTTCTGGGACCATTGCCGTTTTCACGATCGTCTTGGCTTTTTCCACTATCGGTCTCTGGATTTCGACCCACCGCATGGCGAGACATGGGGTTGCCTCGGAACGCGCTTACATCACGATGTCACATAGGCCACCCGGACTTCTTCTCCATGGTCTCTCTGGTCAAATGCAGGTGACAATCCAAGTGCGGAATGCCGGGCGAACCCCCGCAACGATTTCCAATCTGGTTATTAGCGTGAAGGTCCTGCCAAACGGAACGCCACTGCCAGAAGAGCCCGACTACGGGCAGGAGCAAGACGAGCCCACCGCAAAAGCGTTTTTGGCTACTGGCGACTCGTTTGATCAGACTAGGCCATTGAGTGTGAGTAGTTCGGAAATGACCGAAGTCAAACGCAGGTCGAAAATTCTCTACGCATTGGGATACGTCGACTATATCGATCAGTTCGGGCAGCGCCACCCGAGCGGATATGCAAGGAAATATCACCCCAAGCGGGGCGAGAACAACCTTATTTTTGTGACACAGCACGGGTACAACTATGATCGCCCGAGAATGAAAGGCGAGGGCTACGACTGGGAGAACACCGGCCCAGCGTAGCCAGCCGAAGAACGCAGAACTTGCGAAAGCGGCCCCGAGCCCGCGCAACACAATCTGCCCTCATCCGCGAAAGCGAATACAGCGAGCGGGAATTTCAGCCCGGAGTCCCAGAAAAATTTGAGACTTGCGGGTTTGGAAATCGGGTCTTGGAAAACGCTGCGTGTACGAGCGTGGAGAGGAACGGACGGCATCGGCTCCTGGAGTCCCAAATGACGGCGGGGACCCCTTGGGCGTTCTCGGACACTCTTGCTCGGCCCTCACTCCGTAGTTCAAGAAACACCCCCGACCTTCAGTCGGCCGAAGCCGACTTTCGGACGGCGAAGGCCGAAGCCGACTTTGCCCACTCCGCCGACCTTCCTTCGCCCGCCGAAGCGGGCGAAGCTTCGGCGGGAGCAGTCACTTCGGCCGCGAAGGCCGGGCGGTCGGCGAAGGCCGATGGCGGCAAGAGGCGCGGATTCTCGGCCCTTCGCTGAAAAGAACCGGTTGCCCAATCGGCCGGGGCGATGGTACCCATGGCGCGAAGCGCAGCCGCGCCAGGCGACGGTCCCGGCGCGGCGCGCGTAACGGGAGCGGAAACCAAGGCGACGTGACAGTCTCTCCCCACCGATCGCCCGATCGTGCGCGGATGGCGGGCCGGCCGTGAACGCCATCTTCTTCGCCATCGTCCTCATCGCCTTCCTGGTCACCGGTTACCGGGAGCTGATCTGGACCGGGCCGGCGGACCAGACGGCGCCGATGCAGGCGCTGGGCATGGCGATGATCGATTCGGCGACCAGCTCGGTGACCCTGGCCATCGGCCTGATCGGCGTCATGGCCCTGTTCCTCGGCCTGATGAAGGTGGCGGAGGCCGGCGGGCTTCTGGTCATCATCGCCAAGACCATCCGCCCCTTGATGGTGCGCCTGTTCCCCGACGTGCCGCCCGAGCACCCGGCGATGGGGGCGATGGTGCTCAACCTCTCGGCCAACGCGCTGGGGCTCGGCAACGCCGCCACCCCGTTCGGCATCCGCGCCATGCAGGAGCTCGATACCATCAATCCCCACAAGGGCACGGCGAGCAACGCCATGGTGCTGTTCCTCGCCATCAACACCTCCTCGGTGACGCTGCTGCCGACCGGCGTCATCGCCCTTCGCGCCGCCGCCGGTTCCGCCGATCCGGCGGCGATCGTCCCCACCACGCTGTTCGCCACCATCTGCTCGACCACCCTGGCGATCATCGCCGCCAAGATCTATCAGCGATACTCGCGAGTGCCGGCGGATATGCCGGCGGAGGAGGCGCCGGAGGACGACGCGATTGGCGCCGCGTTGGGCATCGCCAGCGCCGGGCCTGGCGCCGACGATCCCCTGGTGGCGCCCGCCGATGGGGCCCCGCAAGGCGAAGGCGAAGGCGCCTACCCGGCCTGGGTGTCGGTGCTGGCGCTCGGCGGTATCGTCGCGCTGATCCCGCTATCGGTGATCTACGGCAGGGTCATATCGCCGTGGATCATTCCCGGCATCATGATCGGGCTGCTTGGTTTCGGCGCCGCCAGGAAGGTGCGGGTCTACGAGGTCTTCGTCGAGGGCGCCAAGGACGGCTTCCTCGTCGCCGTCCGCATCATCCCCTATCTCGTCGCCATCCTGGTCGCCGTCGGCATGTTCCGCTCTAGCGGCGCGCTCGACGTCATGGTCGCCGCCATCAGCCCGGTGACGTCGCTCTTCGGCCTGCCGGGAGAGGCCCTGCCGATGGCGCTGTTGCGCCCGCTTTCGGGCTCCGGCGCCTACGGCGTGCTGGCCTCGATCATCAACGACCCGGCGGTCGGGCCCGACAGCTATGTCGGCTATCTCGTCAGCACCTTCCAGGGATCGACCGAAACCACCTTCTACGTCATCGCCGTCTATTTCGGCGCGGTGCAGATCAAGCGCATCCGCCACGCGCTGTGGGCCGGGCTGACCGCCGACGTCGTCGGCATCGCCGCCGCCGTCTTCATCTGTTCGTTGCTGTTCGTCGCCTGATCCGCCTACTGAACGGGCTGGCGGCGGAGTCTCAAGGGGGTGGTGAACCACAGAGGCCCAGAGACACAGAGAAGAATCACAGCGGATTGCCAGATCTCCAACCTCTTCGTTTTTGACCTCTGTGTTCTCTCGTGCCTCTGTTGTGAATTATTTTTTGGGGCTGTCCTAGCTAAACGGCTTGCTTGGGTTAGGATGGTGGGAGGTACGAGAGGAAGAGCCGACTCAGCGGTTGGAAGCGCGAACCGCCGGGACGTAGAGCAGCGCCGTGCAGGCGGCGCCGAGGCCCAGGCAGATCACCGCGATCGCCTCCATGGTGATGCCGCGATCGATCAGCCAGCCCATGGCCGCCGGCGCCAGCGCCACCGAGATAAGCAACAGCGCTTGCACCAGCGCCCTGACCGCGCCGAGATGGGCGATGCCGTAGATCTCCGCCCACAAGGCGCCGCTGATGGTGATCCAGGCGCCGGTACTCGTCCCCATGGCCATCATATAGAAAAGCGCGGTAGCGGGATGATCGAAGAACGCCAGCGCCAGCATCGCCATCCCCGTCGGCGCCATGTAATAGGGCAGCAGCCGCTGCGCCCCGAGGCGATCGACCAGCTGCCCCGAGACCAGCGTCGACGCCACCTTGGCGACGGCATAGCCGACGAAACAAGTGGCCAGCCAGGTCAGCGACCAGCCCTTGGAATCGGCGAGGTGCACCTGGTGGAAGAAGAGCCCCGAGAGGATGACGAGATGGGCCATGGTCGCCGGCAGGATGAGGTAGAAGCGGGGATCGCGAAGCACCTCCCGGCGGCTGTATTGGCGCCCGGACGGGCCGCCGCGCGCCGTCTCCGCCGGCGGATCTTCGAGCAGCCGCCGGTGACGCTCGCCATGGCCCTTGAGCATCCACAGCACCGCCGGCACGATGACCAGCGCCGCCGCCGTGCCCAGCACCCCCCAGGTCAAGCGCCAGCCGATGGCGGCGATCAAGGCCACGGCGATCAGCGGCAAGGCCGCCTCGCCGGCGGTCTGGCCGAGCGAGGCGATGGCCGAGGCCTTGCCGCGCTGGCCGCCGAAATAGCGCGCCATGGAAGTGGTCGCGGCATGGACCGTCAGCCCCGGCCCGGCGAGGCGGAGCGAGAACAGGGCGAGGGTGAGAAACGCCACGCCGGGCGCCAACGCCAGGAAGAAACAGGCCGCCACCAGCGCGGCGCAAACCAACGCCGTATAGAGGCGCAGATCGACATCGTCGATCTTGCGGCCGAGCCAGATGACCGCGACCCCGCTGCCCAGCGTCGCCAGCGAATAGATCGATCCGAACGAGCCGTGGGACAGGCCGAACTCGGCCCTGATCTCGGCGCCGAACAGGCCGATGAAGTAGGTGTGGCCGAAGCTCGAGACCATGGTGAACAGCAGGCCGTAGGCGAGGAACCTGCGGTTCTCGATCACGAATGTCAGGTAGTTTTGCATCGAAAACTTATCGCCGAAAATGCCGGCCCCCCGGCCGAGCGTCCCTTCGGCGAGGCCAAGCTGGAATTCGCCGCCGGACGCGGACCGGTGAGCCATCCTCTTAACTTACTCCGGCGGCGGGATCGGTGGGAAGGGCAAGCGATCGTTTCGGCGCCGGATGGCGACGGCGGCGCCTCCTTGACGATAAGTCTGGGCGTGGCGGGGCTTTCACCATTATTGTAGGCGATGTTGCGCATCCGCGGCCTTACCCGTCCCGGTCTCGAGCCCTTCGACTTCGACCTTCCCCCCGGCGAGGCCGTCGCCATGTTCGGCCCGTCCGGCGCCGGCAAGACCCTGTTGCTGCGCGCCATCGCCGATCTCGACCCCAATGACGGCGCCTGCGCCCTTGGCGATGCCCGCCGCGAGGACATGCCGGCGCCCGATTGGCGGCGTCTGGTGAGCTATATGGCGGCGGAGCCGGGCTGGTGGGGGGACCGCGTCGGCGATCACTTCGCCGACCCCGACGCCGGGCGCAAGCTGCTGCCGCCGCTGAAGCTGCCGGAAGACGCCATGGGCTGGACCCTGGCGCGCCTTTCCACCGGCGAGAAGCAGCGCCTGGCGCTGGCCCGGGTGCTGGAGCGGGCGCCGAGGGTGATGTTGCTCGACGAGCCGACCTCGGGTCTCGACGCCGACACCACCCGGGCGGTCGAGGCGGTGCTCAGGACCCGCCTCGATGACGGCGCCGCCCTGTTGTTCGTCACCCACGACATCGAACAGGGCAAGCGCCTGGCCAGGCGCGCGCTGTTCGTCGACGCCGGCAAGGTGCGGGAGCGGAGCTTGTGAATTACATCACGCTCACCTACTGGGACCTCGTCATCGCCGCCCTGCTGATCGGCGTCAACGCGGCGCTGTCGATCCGTCTGCGCCTGTCGCTGGAGCGCCCGCTGGTGATCGCGGCGTGCCGCATGGTGGTGCAGCTCCTGCTCCTCGGCCTGGTGCTCAAGGTGCTGTTCGAGACCGTGTCCCTGCCCTTCACCGCCGCCGCCGCGCTGGTGATGGTCCTGTTCGCCGGCTACGAGGTCATGGGACGCCAGGAACGCCGCCTCAAGGGCTGGTGGAGCTACGGCGTCGGCACCGGCTGCATGCTGTTCGGCGGCACCATCGTCACCGTCTTCGCGCTGACCACGCAATTGCAGCCCGAGCCGTGGTTCCATCCGCGCTATGCGCTGCCGCTGTTGGGCATGATCCTCGGCAACATGATGACCGGCATCGCGCTCGGGCTCAACACCCTGGCGACCAACGTCGGGCGCGAGCGGGCGGCGATAGAGACCATGCTGGCGCTCGGCTACGACCGCGCCGAGGCCTTCAGGCCGCTGATCCGGGAATCGGTGCGCAACGGCCTGATCCCGATCATCAACTCGATGTCGGCGACCGGCCTGGTGTCGATCCCCGGCATGATGACCGGCCAGATCCTCGCCGGCGCCGATCCCTGGGACGCCATCAAATACCAACTGCTGGTGATGTTCCTGATCGCCGGCGCCACCGGCATCGGCGCCGGGTGCGCCATCTACGCCATGGCCTCCCGCCTGACCGACGCCCGCCACCGCCTCCGCCTCGACCGCCTGACGGTGAAATAGCCGCCGGCGGGGGGGGAGTGGCCCGCGATCTCCTATCTGATTCAATCCCATAACCGCGTTGTGAGACAACAACATTTTTGTTGTATTATGCGGGCATGAACTCCAACCAGTTCCGGGCAAGGATCTGGGCCTCTGAGTTGAGAAGGAGACAGGCGATGGAATATGCGGCGAAGTTTGTCGACGACGATAACGGCACCATCCTGGTGACGTTTCCGGACTTTCCCGAGGCCGCCACCTTCGGCGATAGCGAGGCCGACGCCCGGCGCCATGCCGTCGATGCGCTCGAGACCGCCATCGAGGCCCGCATCGCCGACCGTCAGGACATCCCCGCCCCACGCCCGCGCCGGCCCGCCATGCGCGCGATCGCGCTGCCGACGCGCGTCGCCCTCAAGGTCGCGCTCTACCGCGAGATGCGGGCGCGAAAGATGACCAAGGCGAAGCTCGCCCGGGCGCTCGGCCGGCACCCGCCGGAGATCGACCGGCTGTTGGACATCCGGCACAACTCCCGCCTCGACCTCGTCGACGCGGCGTTCGCCAAGATGGGCCTGCGGGTAAAAACGCGGATCCTCAAGAACAGCTGATGGGGGGAGGTTGGCCCGCCTGCGGTCCGAAGCCTTCGGCGGACGGACTGCGATCTCCTATCGGCCTGAACCAAGCGTGCAGAGGAATGGCCGTCTTTGCAATCCCGCCTCCCTCCCCCCCGCCCGGGCCCTTCGATCCATTTGAAAACCTTGCCTCGGGTCACTATCATGGCGCCCGCCCCGATCCGCATTTGCCCTTTGACCGAATACAGCCGGGTGCTCTCCCCCGCCGCGCCCGGTTCCCCCCCCCG
>JADFJG010000137.1 GCA_022566265.1 Pseudomonadota bacterium
CTCGCCGCCGCCGTATTTCCGCCACTGATCGTCCAGCCGGTGGAGCCACCAGGGGAGCCAGCCGCAATTGCCCTCGAGGAAGGCGACGCGCAGATCGGCGAAGCGCTCGAGCACGCCGCCGACGATGAGGGACGACAGCGCCAGCATGAGCTCGAGCGGAAAGGCGGCGGCGTGGTTCTGGGTCCTGAAGTTGGGCAGGCCGTTAAAGCGGTTGGTCACGTATTCGTCCGACGCCCCGCCGCTGGTGCCGTGGATCGCCAGCGGCACGCCCAAACGCACGATCTCCCGCCACAGCACGTCGCACTCGGGCGCATTGAAATAGCGCCCCTTGACCGGCATCGGCAGCATGACGATGGCGACGTGGCCCTTGTCCTCGACCGCGCGCCTGGCCTCGGCGGCGGCGAGCTCGGGATCGTGCAGGGTGACGATCGCCGCCGGCTTGAGGCGGCCGGGCGCGGCCTGGCAGTAATCGGCGAGCCAGTCATTGAAGGCGGCGCAGCACGCCGTCGCCAGGCCGGGATCGAGCTCGTCCACCGACACCACCATGTGGGCGAAGGTGCGATAGAGCACGGCGGCGTCGATGCCCTCGGTGTCCATGGCGTCGAGCGCCGAGGCGGCGTCGTAGCCGCGCTCGCGGATCGGGGCGTAAATCTCCTCGTTGCGCGCGTTGAGATATCTCTGCGGTCCGAGGACGGCGTCGGAATCCGCCCACGGCGGGATCATCCGTCCCTGGACCTCCCAGCTGGGGAAATGGGTCGGGCCCAGGCCGAGGAATTTCGGACCCGTTTCACGGTAGCGTTCATCGAGATAATCCTCGTACACCGCGCCCGGCTCGATGACATGGAGATCGCAGTCGATGACGCGATAGCCGTCTTTCATGCCCCCCGTCCCCCGTCCCTACTTCTTGATCCAGCGCTCCGCGCGGCGGTCGTCGCCGGCGCGCGCGTCGACCCACTGCCCGCCGGCCTCGGTCTCCTCCAGCTTCCAGAAGGGCGCCTCGGTCTTGAGCCAGTCGATGAGGAACTGGCAGGCGTCGAGGGCGTCGGCGCGGTGCGCCGCCGCGGTGGCGACCATGACGATGCGATCGCCGAGCTCGAGGCGGCCGTAGCGGTGGATGATGAGGCAGCCGTCGAGCGGCCAGCGTTGGAGCGCCTCGGCCTCGATCGCGGCGAGCTTCTGTTCCGTCATGCCGGGATAATGCTCGAGGGTGATGGCGCCGACGGGGGTCCCCGTCTCCTTGTCATCGCCGACGAAATCCCTGACCACGCCGATAAAGCAGGCGATGCCGCCGACGCTCCTGTTGCCCGGCGCCAGGCCGTCGATCTCCGCGCCGACGTCGAAATCTTCCTCCTGCACGCGGATCATCGGCCCTTCCCTCCGGTCACCGGCGGGAACAGCGCGACCTCGTCGTCCGGTCCCACCGGATGGTCGAGCTTGGCATATTCCTGGTTGACGGCGACGCGCACCACCGAGAGATCGGCGAGCGCCTCGGCGTAACCGTCGCCCCGCCCCTTGAGCCATTCGATCAGCGCCGCCACGTCGCCGACCTCCGCCGGCGGCGTGACGTCCTCCTCGGCGACGCCGATCTTGGTGCGCAGCCAGGCGAAATAGAGAATCTTCATGATGCCACCTCAACCACACCCGGCGATTCAGGGCCGTGCCCCCTCGGCGGCAAGACCCTCGGGTTATTTTCGGTCGGTGGAGGGGAATGTCAACCGGCAGAGGCGAGGGAAGATCGTTCAGAGCACTATTCGGCCGGATTGTGCTCTAAAGCAGCGGGCGGGGCGACTTCGCCGGTTTCACCTCGGCCGGTTCCGCCGGGCGACGCTCTCCCTTCTCGGCGTCAGCCTGGCTGGTCATGTGCTTGAGGCCGGCGCGCAGATAATCATACCCGGTGACGATCGTCAGCACCGCCGCGATCCAAAGCCCGGCCTCGCCGATCATTTGCACCGGGATCGCCGCCGGACCGGCGTCGCCGAGCAAAAGGAAGCTGATCGCCAGCATCTGTAGGACGGTCTTCCATTTGGCGAGGCGGCTGACCGGAACGCTGACGCGAAGCTCGGCGAGGAACTCGCGCAGGCCGGAGACCATGATCTCGCGGCACAGGATCACCATCGCCGGCATCACCAACAGGCCCGAGATCCGGTCGAACGCCACCAGCATGAGGATGGCGGCGGCGACCAGCAGCTTGTCGGCGACGGGATCGAGGAAACGGCCGAGCTTGGTCTGCTGGCTGAGGGTCCTCGCCACGTAGCCGTCGAGGAAGTCGGTGAGAGACGCCGCCGTGAACAGGGCACAGGCCACCCAGTTGGCGATATCGCCGTCGAGGTAAAAGGCGCCGATCACCGGAGGGATGACGAAGATCCGCGACAGGGTCAAAAGGTTGGGCAGACTGGTCAGCATGGGATCGGTCTCAACACGGCGCTGCCCGCCTCTGGCGGGCGGCGCCATTTTACAGATTAAGCCTCGCTATGGAAGTGGTCATAAATCTTTTTCGCTACCGTTTTATTAATGCCGGCGACGATTTCGAGATCCGCCAGCCCCGCCTCGGCCACCCCGCGGGCGGAGCCGAAATGGTGCAACAGCGCCCGTTTACGCTTGGCGCCGATGCCCCGGATCTCGTCGAGCACGGACGTCCCCGTGGCCTTGGCGCGTTTTGCCCGGTGGCCGCCGATGGCGAAGCGGTGGGCCTCGTCGCGAAGGCGTTCGAGGAAGTAAAGCACCGGATCGCGGGGAGGCAGCCTGAAGGCTTGGCGTCCGGCCAGGTAGAACCGCTCCTTGCCGGCGTTCCGGTCCGCGCCCTTGGCGATCGCCGCGACGGCGATATCGTCGATACCGAGATCGGCGAACACCGAAAGCGCGGCGCTCAGATGTCCCTTACCGCCGTCGATCAGGATGAGGTCGGGCCACTGCCCCCCGCCGCGCTCCGGGTCCTCCTTCAGCGCCCGTGAAAAACGCCGCGTCAGCACCTCGCGCAGCATGGCGTAATCGTCGCCCGGCGTGATGGCGCCGTCCGCCTTGGCGGTGCCGCGGCCGGCCTTGGCGGTGCCGCGGATGGTGAACCTGCGATAGGCGTTCTTCATCAACCCCTCGGGCCCGGCGACGATCATGGCGCCGACGGCGTTGGTGCCGGAGATGTGGCTGTTGTCGTAAACCTCGATCCGCCGGGGCGCCTGCTCGAGGGCGAAGGCCTCGGCCACGCCCTCGAGCAGGCGCCGCTGGGAGGCGTTTTCGGATAGCCGCCGGCCGAGCGCCTCCCTGGCGTTGGCAAGGGCGTGGGCGATCAGCTTGCGCTTCGCCCCTCTTTGCGGCACCGAGAGGCGCACCTTGCGTCCCGCCCTGATGGTCAAGGCTTCGCCGATCAGGGCCTGGCGCGGGATCTTGTGGCTGAGCAGGATCAGCGGCGGTGGCGGATGCGCCCCATAGAACTGGCCGAGGAACGGCTCCAGCACTTCCCAAGCCTCGAGATGCGCGGCGTGGGCGGGGAAATAGGCGCGGTTGCCGAAGTTCTGTCCGGCGCGGAAGAAGAACACCTGGATACAGGTCTGCCCGCCGGCCTCGTAAGCGGCGACCACGTCGGCCTCGCCGAGGCCTCGGACGTTGATGTCCTGGCGTCCCTGGATCTGCGTCAGCGCCCTGATGCGGTCGCGATAGGCGGCCGCCTTCTCATAGGCTTGCCCATCGGATGCTTCCTGCATGCGCCGCGACAGGCGCCGCTGGATGTCCTGGCTCCGGCCCGACAGGAAATCCCGCGCCTCGCCGACCAGGGCGTCGTATTCTTCCGCCCCGATGCGCCCGACGCAGGGCGCGGTGCAGCGCTTGATCTGATACTGCAGGCACGGGCGGGTGCGCGACGCGAAGATGGTGTCGGCGCATGAACGAAGCGGGAAGGCGCGCTGCAGCGTCGCCAGGGTCCGGTTGACCGCCCCGGCCGAGGCGAAGGGGCCGAAATACTCACCCTTGCGGGTTCGCGCGCCGCGGTGCTTGGTGATCTGCGGCCACGGATGGTCGCCGGTGATCATGATGTGGGGGAAGGACTTGTCGTCGCGAAGCAGAACGTTGTAGCGCGGCTTCAGCTTCTTGATCAGGTTGCTCTCGAGCAGCAAGGCCTCGGCCTCGGTGTGGGTGGTGACGATCTCCAGCGCCACCGTCGCCGAAACCACGCGGCGGAGGCGCGCGCCGAGCCGTTCGGGCCGGGTGTAACTGGCGACCCGTCTCTTCAGGTTCTTCGCCTTGCCGACATAGAGAACGTCGCCCGCCCGGTTGATCATGCGATAGACCCCGGGCGCCGACGGCAGGGTCTTGACATGGCGGCGGATGATTTCGGCGCCCGCCGGCGCTTCGGCGTCGTTGGCGCTTATCCCCGCCCCGTCCGGTGCCCCGGCCCGAACCGGGCCGGCTTCGGAACCGGGGCGGTCCGCTCTTTTGCCCTTGGCGCCCTTGGTGCCCTTGTCCATAAGGTCTATTTTGGCAGTCCCCGGGGCGGCGTCAACGCCAAGACCGCGACGGCCTGAACGGCGTGGCGGGGAGGGTTGGCGCCGGCCACCGGACGTCCCGTCATCGCCTCGGCGGGTGGGGCGGCGGGTGGGGCGGCGGGTGGGGCCCCGGGCGCCGTGACATATCCACGGATTCTGTGGATATCTTTGTGGAGATGCCGGATACAACCAATCGTGTCCTAGGAACTGCTTGAGTTTCACGGCATTGCCTAAAAAATAGGCATTTACTATAACCGCTTGTTATTGAAGAGAAAATGAATCATTGGGTGACAAGCCGTCAATTGAAAGAGATTTTGGTTAACCGAGGTTATGCGCCCCGGTGGCCGATTTGTATGCTGTGCACAACTTTTCGAAAAGAAGGCCAAATGATTCGATGTTTTTCGGAAGTATCCAGCGGGAGAAGGTATGTCAAAACCCTTGTTCATGGCGCCGGTGGCGGTGGCCGGGAAAGATGCCGGGCCGTTCGGTCCAGTCTATTCTTGAGCGGGCTGTCGATTTGCCGCCCAGCCGAGATGCTGTCCACCGTCGAGCGCGATCATTTGCCCGGTCATTGACGGCGTCGCCAAAATAAAGCGAACGGCGCCGAGAATTTCTTCCGCCTCGACGTTGCGCCCCAACGGGGTGGCGCCGGCCTGGGCGGCGAAGGTTTCGGCGCTTTGCCGCGCGCTCGGCAGGACGGGTCCGGGTCCGATGGCGTTGACGCGAATGTCTGGCGCCAATGAAAGCGCCAATGTCCGGGTCAGGGTCCACAGGCCCGACTTGGAGAGCGTATAGCTGAGGAAGTAGGGCGTCAGGTTCCATACCCGCTGATCCAGGAGATTGATGACCGAGCCCGACGCGCCGCCGGGCAGCTGGGCGGCGAAGGCCTGGATCAGGACGAAGGGCGCGCGAAGATTGATCTCCATGTGCATGTCCCACGATTCCCGGGTGGCGGTGTCGGCGCGGTCGTCCTCGAAAACCGAGGCGTTGTTGACCAGTAGGCCGAGCGCGCCCAACCGGCCATTGGCTTCGCCGATCAGTCCCTTGACCTGCTCTTCGCGTCCAAGATCGGCGCGCACCAGGGCGGCCTTGCCGCCGCCGTCGACGATCGTCTCGACCACGTCGCGCGCCTTTTTTTCGGAGCGGTTGAAATGTACCGCGACGGCGAAGCCGTCCTTGGCCAGGCCGAGGGCGACGACGCGGCCGATCCGTCTGGCGGCGCCGGTGACCAGCGCCGTTCTGGGGGTGGGCGCATCCATGGCGTCAGCATGGCCAATGTCGGTTGCCGGTTCAAGGGCGGCGCCATGGATCGGTACTCGCGCCTCGGCGGAAATCGGCTATCATGGGTCCGGCAGGGATACCCAATTGGACGGCGTATGTTGCGGCACGCTTTTCTTGAATGAACCACAGAGGCACAGAGACACAGAGAAGTACGAAAGACTTAATGATAATAACTTCGTCTTTTCCTCTGTGTCTCTGTGCCTCTGTGGTTCATAACCTGCCCATGCCCAAACCCACGGACATCGGCGCGATCCTCATCATCGGCGCCAGGGCCACCGTCACCGGAGGCGCGGGGCGGTTGGCGGTCGAGGGAATGGGGTTTCGATGCTCGAAATAACCTTCCTGCGCGATGTCCTGATCTTCCTCGTCGCCGCCATAATCGTGGTGTCGCTGTTCAGGCCCATGCGGGCGAGTCCGGTGCTGGGCTATCTCGTCGCCGGGGCGCTGATCGGGCCTTATGGTCTCGGCATCATCGCCGATGTCGAGGCGACCCAGGGGCTGGCCAAGCTCGGGGTGGTGTTTCTCCTCTTCACCGTCGGGCTCGAATTCTCCTTCGCCCGCCTCAAGGTCATGCGGCTCAACGTTTTCGGCCTCGGCACCGCCCAGCTCGTCGCCTGCGCCCTGGCGCTGGCCGCCGTCGCCTGGATCCTCGGTCTCGGCATCAAGGTATCGATCCTGATCGGCGCGGTGCTGGCGCTGTCTTCGACCGCCATGGTCCTGCAACTGATCAACGAGCGCGGAGAGATGGCCTCCCACGCCGGGCGCATTTCGCTGGCCATCCTGTTGCTCCAGGACCTGGCGGTGGTGCCGCTCCTGGTGTTGGTGCCACTCCTCGGTCAGGAACAGGCGACGGTCCTGTCCGCGCTCGGCCTTGCCGCCGTCAAGGCGGTGGCGGTTCTCACCGTGATCCTGGTGCTCGGCAGGCTCCTGGTCGGGCCGCTGTTCCGCACCATCGCCGCCCATCGCAGTCCGGAACTCCTGGCCGGGCTGTCGCTCCTGGTGGTGCTCGGCATGAGTTGGGCGACCGAACAGGCCGGCCTTTCGATGATCCTCGGCGCCTTCCTCGCCGGCCTGCTGCTGGCCGAGACCGAGTTTCGCCACCAGGTCGAGGCCGACATCCTGCCCTTCCGCGGCATCCTCGTCGGGCTGTTCTTCATGACCGTCGGCATGAAGATGGACCTTCGCCTGTCCCTTGACCAGGCCCTGGTGCTCGGCGCCGTCGTCGCCGGCATCATCATTGTCAAGACGGTGATCATCGCCGCCGTTTGCCGGCTGTTCGGCCATTCGACCGGGTTCTCGCTGCATCAGGGGCTGCTGTTGTCCCAGGGCGGTGAGTTCGCCTTCGTCATCTTCGGCCTGGCATTGAGCTTCGCCGTGTTGCCGCCGGAAGCCGGCCGCATCCTCATTCTCGCCGTCGCCGTGACCATGGCGCTGACGCCGCTGCTCGCGGTGCTCGGCAAGCGGCTGGCGGATGCCTTGGATCACGACGACTGGGGCGGCATCGCCCGGCTCGCCGAGGAGGCGACGGACGTGCAGAACCATGTGCTGGTCGCCGGTTTCGGCCGCGTCGGCCAGACCGTCGCCAGGCTGCTGACGGCGCATCAGATCCCCTATATCGCCCTCGATCTCGCCCCGCGCGAGGTGGCCCAGGGCCGGCGCCGGGGACTGCCGGTCTATTACGGCGACGCCAGCCAGCGCAACGTCCTGCAGGCGGCCGGCGCCGATCGCGCCCGCGCCGCGGCGATCACCATGAACGATCCCCGGGCGGCGGCGCGGGCGGTGGCGCTGCTGCACCGGAACTATCCCGATCTCGAGATTTTCGTCCGCGCCCGCGACCATCTCCACGGCGCCGAGCTCCAGAAGGCGGGGGCCACGGCGATCGTGCCCGAGGCGGTGGAGATCAGCCTGCAGATCGCCGAGAAGGTGCTGCGTTCCTGGGGCTGCGCCGAAAGCGAGGTCGCCCGACTGATCGACGACATCCGCGACGAAGACGCCGCCGCGATCGCCGGCGAGAAGGCCGGGAAGGACGGGGGCGATGCGGCCCCGG